>QCUF01000005.1 GCA_003210825.1 Prochlorococcus sp. AG-676-P15-1
TGGTTTTTACAATCGTAGACGCAACATTTTTTCAATTATTTTTAACATATGGGATATCTAAAACAGGTGCAGGTCTTGGCTCAGTTTTGATTGATTCTCAACCCTTGCTGGTAGCACTCTTGGCAAGAGGAATTTTTGGTAATTTAATTAATCCAATTGGATGGTTAGGGTTACTATTTGGCTTAGGTGGAATAATTTTTTTAGGAGTTCCAAAAGAACTTTTGGAAAGTTGGTGGTTAATGTCTGACAAAAATATAGGTGATATTGCATTTAATGTTGGAGAATTATGGATGCTTGGAGCTTCTTTAGCAATGGCAATAGGTACAATTCTGATAAGATTCACATGTACTAAAAGTGATCCAGTTGCAGTAACTGGATGGCATATGGTTTTAGGTAGTGTCCCTCTTATTATTAAACATTGCTTGCAAACAAATTTTGAATTATTACCAAATTGGTCCACTTTTGATTGGGGACTTATGTCATTTGCAAGTATCTTTGGAGGCGCGGTGGCATATGGATTATTTTTCTACTTTGCAAATAATAAAGAGATAACAGGATTTAGCACTCTTGCATTTTTAACTCCCATATTTGCGCTCCTTAGTGGTGGTGTTTATCTAAATGAAAGATTAACAATTATTCAATGGATAGGAGTGGTTTTTGTTCTAATGTCAGTTTTCTTCGTCAGCCAGAGAAAGTCTATATGGGAAATTTCAAATACTAAGACTAATATTTAGTAAGTAAATTGGAAAATAGTTTTTTTAATAATGCATATAGTTTTAATTAGCACTCCTATTGGATTCTTAGGAAGTGGTAAAGGGGGTGGAGTAGAACTTACTCTAAATTCATTAGTTACTGGGCTGATCTCAAAAGGTCACACAGTAGATGTAGTGGCCCCAAATAATTCTAAATTGTCTGAAATTAGTAAAAAAGCAAAATTACATTTTGTTGAAGGAGAAGAGCAAAAAAGTTGGCAACATCAAGATTATTATTCGTCGGTAACTATTCCTGATAATTCACTTTTATCAGGAATGATTGAAAAGGCAATAGATATTGGAAAAAAAGCGGATATTATTTTGAATTTTTCTTACGACTGGCTACCGATTTGGATGACTCTAAATATAAATATTCCAATTGCCCATATTATTAGTATGGCATCCGAAAGTTTTGTTATAAGTAATTTAATTTCGAAAGTTTATTCCAAGTTTCCTAATAACTTTGCTTTTCATTCAAAGATACAAGCTTCCGATTATCCTTTTATTGAAAAGCCAATTGTTATTGGAAATGGATTTAATCTAGCAAATTATACATTTCAAGATTGTAAAAATGGTCCCCTTGGCTGGGTAGGAAGAGTAGCTCCTGAAAAAGGTTTAGAGGATGCCGCATATGTGGCTAATGCTCTTGGAGAAAAACTTAATGTTTGGGGAATTGTTCAAGATGAATCATATGCATCAAAAATAGAAAAATTATTCTCTCCCGGGATTTTAGAATGGAAGGGTTTTTTAGAAACAGGTAAGTTGCAGAAAGAACTCGGAACTTGCAGAGCTTTACTTAATACTCCCAAATGGAACGAAGCTTATGGAAATGTAGTGGTTGAAGCATTGGCTTGTGGAGTGCCTGTGGTGGCATATAAAAGGGGAGGCCCAAGTGAAATCATTCATCATGGTAAAACAGGTTATCTAGCTAAACCTGATGATAAGGAAAGTCTTCTAAAATACTTGAAGATCATTAATAAAATTGACCGAAAAAATTGTAGAAAATGGGTAGAAAGTAATGCTTCTTCAAATATATTTGCTGGTAAAGTATTGAGTTGGCTTAATACGCTTATCAAAGAATATAAATCACAAAATTATACCAAATGATAATTATTAAATCTAAAAAAAGGCTACTAACTTTTTTTGTGGTTTTGATCTTTGGAATAATAATTTTTCTTTTAGGTTTAGGCTCTACAGGCTTAGTAGATGAAACCCCTCCACTTTTTGCAGCCGCGGGGAAGGCAATGAGTGAATCTGGCGATTGGTTAACTCCAAAAGTGAATGGCATTTCCCGATTTGATAAACCACCCCTTATATATTGGCTAATGGGGTTGTTCTATTCCTTCCCGAGAAACGAAGTGTGGGACAGCTTAGGAACAATTTCAGCAAGGCTTCCTTCAGCATTGGCTTCCTTATTTTTGATGCTAATGATTGGTGATACAATATATTGTTCGCCTCAAAAAAATGGGAAAAAATTAGCAACTTCCATAGTGGCATCTTTGAGCTTTGCCTTGTCTCCACTAATAATTGTTTGGAGCAGAACTGCGGTAAGTGATGCTCTCTTATGCGGGAATTTAGGGATTAGCCTTCTTTTATTTTGGAGAAGAATGGCTAGTAATAAAAAAGAAATTTGTATCTCCCCATGGGTTTTTCTGGGGCTTGCAATTTTAACCAAAGGGCCAGTAGCTTTTGTCCTTGCAGCTTTGACTATTTTATCTTTTTTGTGCATTCAAAAGGATTGGAGGAATTTGCTTTACAAAATAAATCTTAAAAAAGGTTTATTAATCACAGTTTTATTAAGCTTACCTTGGTATGTTTTAGAACTAATAAAGGAAGGAGAACCTTTTTGGGATAGTTTTTTTGGATATCATAATTTCCAGAGATATACATCAGTAGTTAACAATCATGCAGAACCTATTTGGTTCTTTTTATACTTAATGGTTATAGGATCATTACCATTTACTCCTTTCTTATTTCACGGAATATTTGAGGCTTTTAAAGACTTAAAAGTCAGTTTAAAGAAAGGTTGCCTCCCATCAGAAAGTTTATTTATTTATTGTTTATGTTGGCTGGGTTCCGTTTTTATTTTTTTTAGTATTTCTGCAACAAAACTTCCGAGCTACTGGCTTCCTGCAATCCCAGCTGCATCAATTCTGATAAGTCATAGTTATACGAAGCTTCAAAATCAAAAAAAAGCCTTTTCATCTTTGTGGATTATTAATCTTTTTATCCTGCTTGGGTTGTCAATAGCCTTCTTTTTATCAAATATTTGGTTGAACACAATAAATGATCCTGAAATGCCAAATCTTGCTTCAGACTTATTGAGTACTGGAATAATTTTTAAAGCAAGATTGTTTATCTTTTCGTTTACATTTGTTGGAATTGTTTTGTTCGTCATTAGATCTCAAAACACTCTTCTTTCTCTTCAAATACTACTAATGCTAGGACAATCCTTTTTGATGCCACCAATTAGGAAACTAGCAGACATCTCAAGACAATTGCCATTACGCAATATCTCAAATCAAATCTTAAATTCACGTCAGGGAGGTGAAACTCTTGCAATGATTGGAATTAGAAAACCATCATTGCATTTTTACACTAAACAGATTGTATTTTATGAATCTAATAATGAAGAAGGAGTACTTAATTTGTTCGAGAGATTTAACTTTGATAAAAGGATTAATTTTCAAGATAAACCCAATTATGATAATAGATCCTTTCTGGTTGTAATAGATAAATATTCATCAATAGAGGGTCATTGGTCAAATATTAAACATCAGAAGTTAGGTTCTTATGGAATTTACAATCTATGGAGGATCAAAAGAAGTGATTTGGATGCTCAAGCAATAGATTTATTAAATAATGGTTTTGAAGCTAACTGGAGAAATAAACAAGTCGAAAGATTTTAACAAAGCTTTCTTTTAAGCATTTCATTCTTTAGATCTTCCAAACTACATTTATTTGGAATTTCTACGTTATTTAAGTTTTCAAGTAACTCTAGATCGATGACAGAGTCCTCTGCCAAAAAACTGAAAACTTCATTGATACTTATGCCCATATCGCGAGCCATTTCTGAAATGAGGCGTAAAGTGTCTCTCCTTACAGAGATTTTAAGATCTAGAGGAATATATTCATTTTTAGGATTTACTGACTTCATATTATAAATCTTAAGACATTATGTAATTATCCGGATATATTATTTACAATAATCAGTAAATATGTAATACACAATGAATATATCTACTTATTATGAGGGATTATTTCTGATTTATTGAGAAATATTTATCAAATTCGCCAGAATCGGCACCGTTATAATTGAAATTAATGTTGTTGTAAAAAGAATTGTAGCTGCAATCTTTTGATTGGTTTTATAAGCCTCAGCCATCAAAATTGTTGATACAGCTGATGGTGTTCCTGCCTGTAGAACTAACGCTGAAGTCTCATTTAAGTTATAGCCTAGTATCTTGCTAACAATAAATATAATTAAAGGCAAAATAAATAATTTTAAAATTATTGAATATTTTATCCCTTTATTCAAATTGAAAAATTCAGTTTTGTTATTTGTGATTATTCCGAGTCTTGTTCCAACGATAACTATTGCTAAAAATATTACTATTCTTGCTGGGATCCATAGATAATCTCCTAAAACGTTTTCCAGTCCAAAAAGATATATAGTCAGAACACCTATTATTCCTCTTGAGGCAGGGCTATTTATTATTGATTTTAAAAGTTCTTTAAATTTTAGGTTCGTATTGTAGTTCGTTTTATTTTGTAGAAATAAGGGGCCAAATATCCAAGCAAACAAAGTTGTTCCTAAATCAAAGCCTATTGTGAAATTAATAGTACTTGTTGGAAGAAGGGCTAATGCAATTGGTATTCCAAGAAATGAAGTATTACCTATTAAGCCTGCTAATTGTAAAGAGTAATTAGGTAGTAGCGTTTTGAAAATTGAAAAATAATTTATTAGAACTATTAAAAATCCAATTGAGAAAAAAGCAATTAAAGCAGTTTTTATTAAATCCAGATCAATTCCTTCTTTTAATAAAAGGCCCATTACGCTTAGAGGAATACCGTAATTAATAAGTGGTAAAGCAATAGTTTCTGAAAGATTTGGTTTCCTTTTCCCAATGAAAAAACCAAAAATCAAAAAAGGTATAATAGTTATAAAAAGATTTTTAATAGTATTAATTTATTTTTAATTAAGTTATCTTACCTTTTTGAGAGTTATGTGATGCCAATATATATATTTTTTTTTGACTCTAAATTATTTTCCAAATCGTATTATCTGGAATCAAAGGAGCTTTTGTTAAATCTTCAGGTTCCTTAGTAAGGACACGCCAATTTGGTACTCTACAGGTTACATATGAAGGACTTTCAATTAATATTCCAGGCTTTTCATCAAAAGTGCAACTAAAACCTTCTTTCCAATATCCACCTTCATCAAGACTTCCTTTAAACCAAACCCAACATTTCGAAGATTTCAAGATTTAATTACAATTAAATCCATATTAAGCTTTTTTTTACAATATCTGGGTAAATTAATAATTTTGATTTATTGTCACGATCTAATATTTTTTAGAAAAATATAATTTTGAAATCAAAATAAATAGATTAAGTATAAAAGTAATTAAATTTGCTATCAGAATTGGTGATGAAGAAATTTCGTATCCATATATAATCCAAAACCCCACGCCGGATATAAACATTATTAAGGTTATTAAAGAGACATCGTCTGCTTTTTTTGTCTTTAAAGTTTTTATTAACTGAGGTAGAAAAGCAGCTGTAGTTAAAATTGCTGCAAAGTATCCGAAAAACTCAATATTCAAAGAAGTCATTATCTAAATTTTCTCTTAAAAAGTTTAATGGATCTTCCATGTTAGAGGAATACCCGAGAACATCATTGGAAAAATAGTTATAAATAATTTTGTCTTTATCATCTAAAAGAAAAGAAGCACCTCTTTGAGGTAGATATTTATTATCAACGATATAGTCATTCCAGTTTTGAAGAATTTCCAACATGTTATTTAATCTGTAGGTAGCTAATTCAAAAGGTCTTAAATATCCTTCACCACATGTATATTTGAAAAAAACTCCTGGAAATTTTACTAAATTTAAAAGGTTTATTTGATCATCGTCAGAAAAAATTTGTTTTGCATTCTTATCACCTGTATACCCTCTAATAACCTCTCTAATTGTTCTTAATGAGTTTAAGCCTGATAACATTATCAACATATTGATCCAACCTCCTAAACCCAGGTCAACCCCTTTTGAAACCATGAGGTTTTCGTGGATTTTATTATCGTAAACAACTTCTAATTTTTTCTTGGGAAATCCTGTAAATTCGCAAAATTTATCTTTACCAATTTTATTACCAATTGCTATAGCAAAAATATCAATGTTTTTATTTTGATTATTATTAATAAAATTTTTCAGATTTATTGCATATTCAAAACTATCAAAATCTCCCAACATTCCCAATAGAACAATCAATTTATATTTTTTTGAACTCGAAAAATTAAAATCTTTAATGAGCTTATTTATATTAGTTTTTTGTTTGTTACTCAGCATAATGGGATTTTTATAAAGTAAAGTTGCAATAAAAAGTTATTTCTTACGTAAATTTGTATAAAAAAATACATGAAAAAGTTTTTAAAAAAATTAATTTATCGTATTTTGATTTTATTATTTTAATGTAAACAATTTGAAGTTATGACCGTAGGAATTTATTACGCAACTACAACTGGAAAAACTGAAGACGTAGCTGATCGCCTTCACAACTTTATTTCTTCAGCAGAATCACCTAAGGATGTTTCCGATGTTGATGATCTTTCAGAATTTGAGGGTCTTGATGGAATTATTTGTGGTATCCCTACATGGAATACAGGAGCAGATGAGGAAAGATCTGGAACAGCTTGGGACTCAATATTAGAAGATATTGGTGAACTAAGTTTGTCAGGTAAAAAGGTAGCGATTTTTGGTTTAGGAGATTCATCTACCTATACAGAAAACTATTGCGATGCAATGGAAGAATTACATAGTTTTTTCACAAAAGCAGGTGCCGATATGGTTGGTTATGTTGACAAATCAACCTATACATTTGATGAGTCGAAGAGTGTAATAGGTGAAAGCTTTTGTGGGTTACCACTTGATGAAGATAGCGAATCTGATTTAACAGACAGTCGTCTAGAAACATGGGCTTCTCAATTAAAAGGCGAAATTCCTTCCTTGGGATAAAGCTTTAATGATATTTCATCCCTCCTTGTAACATTTGTTCTCTTACAGCATGTTTTTTTTACATAAAAATTAAAGCCTGTAAAGATCTTGTAAAAATCAGTTCAATTAGCAATAAGCTCAATTTGCTGTTTATTTAAATCAAGTGTTACAAAGCTACGGAAAAACTGATGTTACCTATGACTGGTATGCAGGAAACTCTGGTGTTGTTGGCCGTTCAGGTAAATTCATAGCTGCTCATGCTGCTCATGCAGGATTAATGATGTTTTGGGCAGGGGCTTTTGGATTATTTGAATTGGCTCGTTATGACGCCAGTATTCCTATGGGTGCTCAGAAAGCAATTGTTTTACCTCACTTAGCAGGTATTGGAATTGGAGGCATTGAAAATGGTGTTATTACTGAACCATATGGAATAGTTGTAATTTGCACGTTACATCTAATCTTCTCGGCTGTATTAGGTGCTGGTGGACTATTACACTCCAATAAATTTGCAGGTGATCTTGGAGATTATCCAGAAAATAGTAAGCCTCAAAAATTTGACTTTGAATGGGATGATCCTGACAAGTTAACTTTTATTCTTGGTCATCATCTAATTTTTCTAGGTCTTGGAGCAATTATGTTTGTTGAGTGGGCTCGCATTCATGGTATTTATGATCCGGCTATTGGTTCAACAAGACAAGTTGTTTACAATTTAGATATTGCTGCTATTTGGAATCATCAGTTCGACTTCCTTAAGATTGATAGTTTAGAAGATATTATGGGTGGTCATGCTTTCTTAGCCTTCTTAGAAATTATTGGAGGGGTTTTCCATATTTGTACAAAACAATTTGGAGAATATACAGAATTTAAAGGTAAAGGATTACTAGGAGCTGAAGCGATTCTTTCATACTCAGTAGTTGGGGTTTCCTATATGGCTTTCGTAGCAGCATTCTGGTGCGCTTCAAATACTACTATTTATCCAGTTGATCTTTATGGGGAACCATTAAAGCTTTCATTTGAATTTGCTCCTTATTTTACTGATACGGTTGATTTAGGTTCTGGAGCATATAGTTCAAGAGCTTGGCTTGCAAATACTCACTTCTATTTAGGATTCTTTTTCTTACAGGGTCATTTGTGGCATGCTTTAAGAGCTATGGGATTCGACTTCAAGAAAATTGGTCAGGCATTTGACAATATGGAAAATACAAAAATTACACAAAATTAGTATTATTAATTTAAAAAAGATTCCTCTCTATTTAATTAGAGGGGAATCTTTTTTTGTAAGATTGCTATTAAACCTACTTTTTAAATAATGACTTTTACGGAAATAAACTGCAAAGAACTTTTTAAAAAAGCTTATGAAAAAAGGTATACCTGGAATACAGAATTCAATGGTTATAAAGGTAAATGTATTTTCTTAGTTAATAGTGATAGCTATAAAGGTGATTTCGTTTTAGGGAAAGATTTTAAACCTGTAATCCAACATATTGATGATCAAGAAATAGTCAAAAGTATATCTTCTCAACTTTTTGAGGTGACTATCCATAGAGTAAAAAGAAAATTTGATGAAGTTCACTCAAAAAATATTTTTAATTTCATTAAAGATTCAGAAAGTGGAATTGAAATGATACTTTCGGGTAAAAGTGAAGGGGACAAATATAGAGTCAAAAATAATTGCATAAATATGGTTTATAGAAAAATTCACGGAACTATTATAGAGATCTTTGTTCAAGAATTCTTCGATACGGGGAATGGATTACTAAGTAAAAAATATACTAGTCAAACAATTGATCCTAAAACTCTTAAACCCAATTCTTCAAAGTTGGAATATGAGGATAGATTTATCAATATTGGTTCTCAAGATATTTGGATACTTAATTCAAGATCTATAAAATACTTAAATAAAAATCAAGAAGAAGAAATACAAAAGTTTATTTTTGAGGACCTAAGTTTATTGGTCTAGTGGCTCACTTTTTACTCTACCAATCTAAATCCTTTATCAAGTAATTTCTGATAAAGAAGCCTTGCTCTGAAAGCAAGAATTTGCTCTTCATTTTCATTACTAATAACATGAAAGTAATTAGTATCTAATTTATTTTTGCTGAAACATACATTTGCTTCTCCTAATCTTAGGGTCCAGTTTTCTTCTTTAGCTAAATGTTGGTTAGGACCAAGATCCCATGGACATTTTTCAGGATATTTTTCTCTTTTAGATCCCATTGAAAATTTTTAAACTACCCAATATTAGTAACTATTCAAAAGTATGGCTATGGATTTTAATTATTAACTTTTCTTTGGCTTTGTCTTACTCTGCATTATAGGAATAATTTATTCCTTAGTCGCAATTAAACAATAAAAAGGATCTTTATTTAAAAAATTAAAAATATTCAGAGAAGGTTCATTAAACTTTTTAATAATTTTTGGTTCATTAAATCCGTTTGTTATTAATACTTTTCTTACATATTTTATTCTCTCATCTTCAGTAGATGTAGTCCATATATTAGGAGCCTTATGCCAAAATGCTCTATTTGAAAAAGCAATTATAATCTTGCCCTGATTACTCAAAATTCTTATGATTTCTTTTGTTAAATTTTCTGGGTATTGTAAATATTGCCAGGCTGCCACCATTAAACAATAATCAACGCTTTCACTATCTAAAGGAATTTCTTGATTTAAATTTAAATTTTGTATCCAATAAGAATCAAAAATTTTGTTTTTTTCTAGCTCTTGTTTGTTTAATCCATGTCCAATAACTTTTTTATATTTTTTTTCTTTAGGTAAATAACTATCCCAACTGGACATTAAATCAAGCACAGTTGAATAATCTGCAATTTCATTTTTATAAACATTTGATAGATATTTCCTAAAGTTAGCATCTAGATGATAAACAAATTTTGGATGAGAATAAAACTCCTCGTCATTACTCTCATCAAGTTTTTTTCTTTGATAATTATTTAAAACTTCCAAGACTATTTTTATAACAAGTACTTTAAATTTAATAAATAGATATTCATATTGTGATTTAGCAATATATTTAGCATTTAATTAATTAAAAATTTTTAAAAAAGCTAGACATCTATTAAAAAAAAGTTAAATTATTAAATATCAATTTAATTAAAATGATTGTATTTAAAAGGAGTAAAAAAAGTAGATCTAAAAATGCCCTTTTCAATCCATATAAAAACGGAATTAGTCAATATGATATGGCATATCTTTCATCAAAAAAAGTTTTAAAAAATAAAACTTTTAATCTACAAAATGATTTTCAAAAAGATAATTTAGCTGCATAAATATGCCTTACATTAATGTTTCTACTTCTGCAAAAATAGAGGATAAGCAAAAATTACTTGAAGAAATCTCAATATTAGTTTCGTCTTTAACAAATAAATCAAAAAGATTCGTTATGGCTAAATTAGATGATAATTCCGAAATGTATTTTGATGATAAAAGCCCTTGCTGCTATTTAGAGATTAAGTCAATAGGCTCTTTAAACCCTCAGGAAATGGCAAAACCTATATGTAATTTTATTTATGAAAAGATTGGAATTCCTTTAGATAAAATTTATATTTCTTTCGAGGACGTGCCTGCAACAGTGTGGGCTTGGAATGGAAAAACTTTTGGTTAATTGTTGTTCTTTTAGGTATTAATTAAATGGAAATAAAAAAATTAGTTGATTTAAACAGTCTTAGAACTGCACCTCTGTTAAGTAAAAGTCAAGTAACAAAACTATTAGAAGAACTAGAAACTAATATTTTTAATGCCGATTGGATAACAGTAGGAATAATGGCACCTTGTGATACAAAGGCTATTGAAACATTGCAATCATTTTCTAAAAAATATTCCTCAATTAAATTTGGTAATTTAGAATCGCTCCATGCGGATGGAAGTGTTTTTTTGAAAGGTAATCAAAAAACAGGAAATGTTTATATTAGATCTGAAAATGGTCTGGGAGAAGGAATTTTAATAACTTGCCAATATGATGAAGATGCAGAAGAATCTAATACTTTTGGACCATTGCCATTAGATTTTTTTTCATGATTAATTTCTAATTTATGTTTATATTGGATTAAATTTTATGCTATCCACATACCAGATAATGCTTTTCAGAAATTAGAGGTGAAAATATTTTTTGTTTTAAGCTTTGTTATTATGTTTAATGGCATTGATCTAAATTCTAAACTTCTTAAAATTTGATGTTTTTTCAGGATATAATTCAAAATTTAAATAATTTTTGGTCCAAAGAGGGTTGTTTGATTATGCAGCCTTACGATACTGAAAAGGGAGCAGGAACAATGAATCCTCATACTTTTTTGAGGGCAATTGGACCCGAACCTTGGTCTGTTGCATATGCTGAGCCATGTAGAAGACCTACAGACGGAAGATTTGGTGATAATCCCAATCGTGCTCAACATTATTTTCAATATCAAGTAATAATTAAGCCTTCCCCAGATGGGATTCAAGAAAAATATTTGAAATCTTTAGAATTTCTTGGAATAAATCCTAGAGATCATGACATAAGGTTTGTAGAGGACAATTGGGAGTCACCTACCCTAGGAGCTTGGGGAGTAGGTTGGGAGGTTTGGTTAGATGGGATGGAAGTTACTCAGTTTACCTATTTCCAACAATGCGGGGGGATTGATTGTAAACCAATACCAATTGAAATTACATATGGTTTAGAGAGGATTGCAATGTTCTTGCAAGATAAGGAAAGTATTTGGGACTTGAAATGGAATAAAGATTTGAAATATAGTGACATTTGGCTCCAATTTGAAAAAGGTCAATGTTCATATAATTTCACTGAATCTAATCCTGAAAATCTCAGAAAATTATTTGAGATCTACCAAGATGAAGCAAATTTATTAACTGAAAAGAAGCTTACTTACCCTGCTCTTGATTATGTTTTAAAATGTAGTCACGTATTTAATTTACTTGATGCGAGAGGAGTTATTTCTGTTACTGATCGTGCACAATATATAGAAAAAATCAGAAATTTAGCGAGGAAAGTCGCATCTTCATGGATGGAAGAAAGAGAACTTTTGAAATTCCCGTTATTGCTTAATAATTAAATGTATTAAATACATTGATTAAGTATCATTTGATACATTGAATTGAATCTTGTGGTCCTATTCAAAAAAGTTACTCTCGATACAATATATATACCCATGTCGTATGGGCATTTTTCGTGTGAGGTAAAATGAAACTCTTCCAACAAATGTTGGTTGCTACGGCAACTTTAGGCTTTATAGCTCCTATTGCTGCACAGGCATCTGACGTTTTGAATCTTGAAGGGATGAATGACTACAAAAAAAGTAGTAAGAAATCATCAAAAAAAAGATTCGACAGTAATACATTCGTTAACAAAGTTAATGAAGATCTAGCAACACTTGAAAATAGTGTTGAAAATCCAATCAGTTATGAGGCTGGTAGTTTCTCAGATACTACAACTCTTGATACTAGTGTTGTTTTTTCACTAGGTGGAGCTGATGTCACCGCTGAGAAGAAATCAGCTCATGATGACACATCTCTGCAGGGCCGAATCCAAGGCGCTTATACTTACCAAATGAACTTGAATACAAGTTTTACAGGTGATGATAATCTTTATACAAGAATTAAATCAGGTAATCACTCCGGCTATTCAGTAACTAAAGGTGAGCAAAATACTTACCTAAAAGCAGGAGACAGTAAAGCAGATGTTCTTAAAGTAGATAAGATTTGGTATTCAACTCCAGTTGGTGAAAACCATACTGTTTTCGTTGGCCCAAAGATTGAAAACTATTATATGCATGCAACAACTCCATCAATTTATAAGCCTGTTTTAAAGGCCTTTGCTCTTGGTGGTAACGGTGCTGCTTATGGTGCAAGCACAAGTCCAGGTGCTGGTTGGGCATATAATGCAGACAATGGCTTTGCTGTAAGTTCTAACTTTACAACTCAATCAGGAAACACCTCTACTGGAATGCTGAGTAATGAAGGCAAAACTAGTTGGGCAACTCAGGTTGGTTATACTAAACCAAATTATTCTGTTTCAGCGATTGTAAACATGAAATACAATGGTTGGGCGGATACTTCTTATTTCACTTCTGATGATGGAGCCCTAAGACCAGGTGATGGTAATAGTACTAACATTGGTTTGAGAGGTTGGTGGAGACCAGAAAATACTGGAACAGCGACTCCCTCAATTTCTCTTGGCTATGACACATCAGAAACTGATGCGACTGGCAATTCAAACACTACTGCATATTTCGTTGGTCTTAACTGGCAAGATATCATCAATGCGGATGACAGAATTGGAGTTGCTATAGGTCAGCCTCAGAAACATGAAGACGATGTAGTTGATCCATTCTTGTATGAAGTTTATTATGATTACAAAGTAAATGATTCAGTCACTGTAACACCTACAATTTTTGGAGGTACTTATAAGAATGCATCAAGAGACGATATAGAGGTCGACATGAAAGGTTACGTTCTAAACACTACATTCAAATTCTAAGTTTTTACTTAAATAATAAAAACGCCCTTAGCTGGGCGTTTTTTTTTGATTAAAAATAAAAAAGATTTAAGAGGTTTCTTAAAATAAAAAATTAAATTTAATCATTACCAGCAATTTTCTCCTTCTCCAATAGGAATGCATGTGGCTGATTTGGCAGCTTCATCAGCTAATTTTTGAGCGTTTGAATCCAGTACGAAATCCGCATCAACGTCCATATCTGTATTCCATTCTTTTAGGCCACCCATGTCATTCTCACCACTATTAACAGATGATGATATGGCTATTGCGCTTGTGGCAGCTATGAATAATGCAATAGAACTTTTTTTTGGCATTTAGGATTTTAATTTCTGATTTATTTTAAATATTTTCCAATCAATTTTCTACTTAGTGTATAAAATGTTTCTTTAATGACCAAGTAGTCTCAGAAGATTTGAATAAGATTTGAAAATAAGATCCAATTCATCCGACCTCCCATTCTTAGCTAACAAGCCCTTTGCACCTGCATCAAGATCAAATAAATATTCTCTTTCCTCAATTGATTTCACATAACTTTCAATCCAACCCACGCATACTAATCTTTCCCCCTTTTTAATCTCTTTTACTGAATGCAAGTAAGTACTCGGATAAATAATTATCTCACCTGCATTGAGTTTGAATTCTTTTTCTGAATTCATCTCTTCAATAATGAGCTCCCCACCTCTGTATTTGCTTTTATCAGTTAATGCAATAGTAAAAGATAAATCAGATCTCCCTGATGACATAAATGGGTTGTCGATATGTCTCCCATATTGCATATTATTTAGAGATTTTGTAAACATTATTCCATGAATAATTTTTGGTAACGCAAAGCTTTTAATTAGAGGACTGGAAAGAATTTTTTTTCTTATTAAATTCGAAAGTTTTATAGATATTTCAGATTCTCTTTTTAATTGCAAATTGTTTTTTACTTTTGATGCATGACTTCCAGCAGTTTTTTTTCCATCTTCCCAGAGAGTTTTTTCTTTATTTAATTTTTTGGTTAATACTTCAATTTCTTCTTGAAGGAGAAGCTGGTAAGTTAAATAATTCATTTTGAATATAAAAAATGATACAAAGTAACGTATAGAAAATATCTATTAGAATTCTCTTTCTTTTAATGTAGATAAAGTAACCATAGATACTAATTAAAAAAGTGCTAAACCTAAAAAAAATACTTTATTCAGCTTTAACCTGTACCTTTTTACTTAATTTAAATATACCTGTAAATTCAACAGAAAGAGAAGTTAAAATTTATTCAGGAAGGCATTACAACACTGATAGAGAAGTTTATAAGAAATTTGCAGAAGAAACTGGTATTAAAGTAAGACTTATTGAAGCTGCAGGTATCTCTTTAATTGAGAGATTAAAAAGAGAGGGGGAAAACTCTCAAGCTGATTTGATTCTTCTTGTTGATGCAGCAAGAATTACTAATGCTTCTAAAGCAGGATTACTTCAAAGCATAAACTCACCAAGTCTAGAGAAAGATGTGCCAGATAATTTAAAAGACCCGTCTAAGGAGTGGTATGCATTAACTCGAAGGGTAAGAGTTATGGTGGTAAATCCAAAAGTAGTGGATGTTAATAAGATTAAGGATTACACTGATCTGGCTGATCCTTCTTTAAAAGGAAAAGTCTGTTTAAGGAACAGAAAAAGTCCATATAATCAATCTTTGGTTGCTAATCAAATCGTTAATAAAGGTGAATTAGAAACTAAAGCTTGGCTAAGTGGAATGATTTCAAATGTTTCTAAACCTTTCTTCCCAGGTGATATTTCTATAGTAAGGGCAGTTTCCAAGAAAAAATGTGGTGTTGGAATAGTTAACCATTACTACGTAGCTAGAATGCTTGCAGGTGTGAATGGGAGAAGAGATGCTTTATATGCAAAAAAAACATCTGTTATCACTCCAAATCCAGCTCATGTAAATATAAGTGCAGGAGGAGTTGCTAAATATGCGAAAAATAAAGCTGAGGCTGTTAAGCTTCTTGAATTTTTAGCTTCACCTAGTGGCAGTAAAGGTTTAGCAGCGCCTACCTTTGAACACCCTTTAAAGGAAGTTAATCAAAATCAGATAGTTAAAAGCTTTGGAGCTTTTAAACCAGATAAGGTTACTGTAGATGATCTTGGAAGTAATAACTCAATTGCAATAAGGATGATGAAAGAAGCTGGTTGGGATTGAAGCTTAAGATATAAAACATAAAATAAATCTATTTATTTTTATATATATTGTTTTATTATGGAGAGGTGGCTGAGTGGTCTAAAGCGAACGATTCGAAATCGTTTAACAGCTAACTGTTCGTGGGTTCGAATCCCACCCTCTCCGTTATTTTATAGTTTCTAGTAGACCCAAATAGTTTCAAATAAAGAGTTTTTAAAACTATTATTGAGGTTTTTCTTCACTAATAGTTCCCACTATTCCACGTTAGACATTAATTCGTTGTGTGGGGTGTAGTGTGGGATAAATTGTTTGTAGTGTGGGATATTTGATAGATAAAGTTTGGTAGTGTGGGATTCCTTGAGACCCATTGTTAATAGTGAGTTAATTCCAAATATTCTGGAGGGATATTATTTAACAAATGAGGCACGAAATTTTATTGATCCATTCTCTTAATAAATATATTTTTAAATTAAAAATCATTTATAGTTTGGTTAATAACTTAATGGTAAAAAATGTCTCTTAGATCAATTTATCTTTCTCTTGCCTTAATTACTTTTACAACTGCACCCTCAATTGCTTCTTGTTATGGCACTGGTTATGCCCGTTATTGTGATGGAAGAGGTGGTCCAGGTGCTACTTACTCACCTCGTGGAAATTATGGGGGGACTAATTATTATAACAAAAGTGGTGGTTATTCAAGAAGAGAAACATATACTCCTCAAAGAAATAATACTTACTACAACAATGGAGGTTACAATTCCAGACCCCGTTCAAGCAGTGGAGATTATTTCGGTTTTTAATTTAAAGTAGGAAAATTTTTAAGGAATAATTAATTGCAAAAATTAAATCATCTGATTTAACTTATTGTTTCATCTAACCATTTTAACCGATCTTTTTTGAGCATCATCTCGCAGTAACTATACATAGTTCCATACTTATTCCAAGTGCATTCTGTCTGATAATAAGTTTTAAATGCTTCCTGACTTCTTTTTAATGAGCAGGCATGAGATTTAAATCCTTCTTTATCGCAATCACCTTTAGATGATATTTTCTCTTGAATTAAGGTATCAATTTTTTCTTTTGCTTTCATAGAACATTCATAAACTAATCCGTTATTCATTGCTCTTGGTAACGCTTCATCTAAACATTTTGAATAAAAAGAATATTCACCATATTCCTTTTTTTCTTTTATTTCAGAATTAACGGGAGATAAAAAACTTAAAAATAAAATAGGTAAAAGTAAAATGATTCTCATTAATCCCATCCGTAAGCAAAGTATCTTCTACAACCACCTGCATCTACAAAGAACCCCTCAGAGGCATTTAGAATCGCCTTCATCTTGGGGGAAAGATTGAATCTTCCATATTCTCCTTTCTTATGATTATTTGTAAGTGAGTAATAATAATCTGATGGTAATGTTGGCATCAATGCTTTTAGTTTCCCGGACTTTCTCTCATCAAGATCAGTAGATCTTGCAACTTGATTACCGACAAAATTAACAAACCTACCGCTACTAATTAATTCAGTATCTCTTGCCCTTACTGAATAAGAAAGTCCAGTAAATTGTTGTAAAGCATCAGCAGAATAAGTTTTAAGTTGATAATACTGAGTTCCATATCCATTACTTAGTCCTACTTCAAAAAAATATGAGGGTTTGTTTTTATAATCCATAGTTCCATATCCATAACCCCCACTTGGATAATTCATGGTAATAGTTACATCAGGTTCTTTTTCACTTTTGAGTATGCAAAGTTCTGCATTTTTAGGAGGAGTAAAACTTCCGGTGATTTTCCCAGCAGTAAAAGTAAGACTCTTTTTCAAAGAACCATCCTTATTGAAATATTCCCAAATACCTTCTTTCTTTCCATCTTTAATGTTCCCCTGCCTTCTTAATTGACCATTGTCAAATAACGCATTAAATATTCCATCTTCTTTAATTCCATTTTTGTAGTTGTGGGAATAATATATTTGACCATTATCATGAAACACTTCCCATAAACCTTCTGCCTTTCCATTAACCATCACTATTTTACTTCTAAGTCTTCCGTCATCTCCATACTCTTCCCATAGACCATTCATTTTGCTATTGGTGTAATTTACGCTATTCCATAATCTGCCGTTCCAGTGATAATTTTTGCGAAGTCCGTCTTTAATCTTTCCATTTTCATAAAATCTTTCTCTTTCTAAAATCCCCGAATTGTTATATCTATCAATCCATAAACCAACCTTTTTACCATTTTTTAATTCACCTGATTGATTAATATAGGCATTTTTTTCATAGATAACCTTTCCACTGTAGGGAATATCAGAATCTTTCAAATAAAATATTCCTTCTTTTAAAATAAGATCGGTTTTTGAAAACTTGCGTTGATTTGATTCATCAATCTGAGTGCTTGAATCATATAATTTATTTTCTGCCATCAAAGGAATAATTGATGAAAGACTAAATATTAAACTCAGCAAGAATAATTTTTTCATTATCTACGACGACTAAGATCTAGTAACTTTGTGGTCTTCTCGCAAATATCAACATCTATCCATTCCATAGTGACTGTATGAGTAGACATATCCTCTTTTGCTCCGACTGAATATTTACACTCTCCCCTTTTATAAACCCAATACCAAGGATACTTATAATGTTTATTTTCCTTGATTCTCTCTGAAAGCATTTTCCAGTAAGTGTCGTTAACTAATTTAATTGCTGCTCTTTCTCTTTCAGAACATTCACCTTGCGATTCTGGGCAGGTATATTTGTGCCTTTGATATTGTTCCGCATTAGCAGGAGTATTAAAACCAAATAGTAAAAATAAAATTAGTAGTTTTTTCAAAATTATTACCTTTCAATTAATTTTAAATACTGTGTCAATTAATATTGAATATACTTTTAAAAATTCAGATAATTTTCTATTCTTCCATTTTTTAATTAATTATGAAAGTTGTTTCTTATACCCAACTAGTCATCAAAGAGAATGGTAAACAGATACAAAAGGGGATGAACTTTGCGATTCAAAAAACATATTCTGTGGTTCTAATGTCTACTCAAAAAAATGCTCCATATAATGATCATATTTTGGAAGATGGAGTTATTGAATATGAAGGACATGATGTACCTATAAATCTAAATCCTGAGAAAAAATTAGTTGATCAATCATTATTAACACCTTCAGGAATACCAACTGAAAATGGTAAATTTTTTCAGGCAGCGCTTGATTTTAAGCATGGAGTAAAAGAACCTTCACAAATTCAAGTCTATAGAAAATTGAGAAAAGGTATTTGGGTTGATATGGGTTTTTATGATTTGATAGATGCTTATGAAAAAAAAGATGATAAAAGAAAAGTTTTCAAGTTTTTATTAAAACCAAAAATTGATTTAAAGGAGAGTGATCAAGAATATTTAGATTTACTTCATAACAGGCAAATACCCGGAGAAGTACAAAAAGAGGTATATGAAAGGGATAGAGGGAAATGTGTAAAGTGTGGTTCTGTTGAGAATCTACACTTTGATCATATTGTGCCTTTTTCAAAGGGTGGATCCTCTAAAGTTGCTAAAAATATTCAACTACTATGTGCAAGACATAATTTAAAAAAAGGAGCAAAGTTTTTTTAGTTTTAAAAAAGATGTAAATATTGCATTCAATTGAGATTTTTCCCATTAGATTAATAGCATCAGAAACTCCTCACACACTAATTTCTGATACTAAACGCCCCGATTCGTAAGAATTAGGGTGTTTTTTTATTCAATTAATTCTTAAAAGGTATAACTGGCATATGTGTTGACTAAGTAACATTACTTATCCCCTTTCACAAAAAAGAAATATGTGTAATAACTTATAAGTGTGTGTAGGAGAGGTTTTACTGAAACAGTGGAAACAAGGAAACACTTGATTCGGTAAAACCAGAAAAAGACCTCTAGAAATAGGGGTTTTTTTTATGCTTATTCACTACTTTTATTGACTTTCCTATATCGTCCCAAGTGTTCCTTTATATGCCATAAGTGGTTGTGTGGGGTGTAGTGTGGGGTAAACATGAATTTCTCTCAAAATGCTTCCCATATGGTTCTATAACTGCCGTTATGGAATGAGATGTAATTTCACCCTCTCCGTTGATTTCATACATATTTTTATATCTGCCCGTAAAGAGTTTGATGTGATTTTATTTCACAGTAAATAATTAATAGGTATAGTTTCAATCTAGTTTTATTTTACATTTTTCAAATTCTGGAACAATAATATTAAATCCTTCAACTAAAGCAGGCACGTCAAAAGATTTTGCAGTTTCATCATCTTCTAAACTTTTTTCAAAATTAGAGGTGAACATTCTTGCCTCTAAGTTGGTAATCAATCCTGCCTCAACTTGATCACAAAGCGTCGCACTTACCCCCGCTCCAAAACCATATGAATACCAAGTGGTAGAGTCTAATTGTTCTGCTTTAGACCTCAAAGGATTAACTAATAATAAAGGAACTATTAATACTCCACTAAAGTAGTTTAAATATTTAATTGTCATTAGTTATGAAATTTCAATTAATCACTATTTTAAATATTTATTTATATTTATCAGAGAAAATATTTTTTTGTATTAATTGAGTTTATTTTTTGATTACAGTGTCGTCAAGTATCTACAAGTTTTTTTGGTGTTGGTGGTTGTAATGGTGGATATTCATAATGCAAGATTATTCGGTCCCACCTTGTAAAGACTTGGAAAGAAAATCTGAATACAGTCTGTTACCTTTAAAGTTAAAATGAGAACCATTTTTCCAAACTATGCTCCTCCATGTCTCATTGGGGTGGTTTCGGGAGAGGTAGTCGACGAATGAATAACATTTAGCCCCTTTGGTCTTTACGTAGTTGCAGAATGACTGGTCTATGATCTGAGGTCCGATAGGGATTTTCTTTTTTATTGGTTGAGTCCTGAGATCTGCAAAGATCAGGCTGTAACGGTGCTTCTTAGAATGATTGATCCATTCAATAATTGCTTTTCTATTCCTTTTGGCAATATCAGAATGTATCGGATAAAAATCGGACTCTTTATGGGCGACCTCATAAATTTTTAGAGAATCAGATGGTTTACTAACTGTAGGTAGAATAAAGTTAAGAATAGGTTTTAAGACTACTTCTGAAGCTAAAACAGCGGTAGCAGAATATTTTCTGGGATCCCATTTGCCAAGTTTTGTATTTGTCTTTCTTTTTGATTCTTCATAATACTTCTTTTGTAGTTTGTCGATTGAGATTTCCTCGCGGGTTAACAACTGACCCTTTTTTCTTACTAAAACGTAGTCAACTTGATAACCTTTAATCACTGTCGTATGAGGATGAGAGAAATCATTTGCAACATCATTTCTAAACACATTCACAATGACATTTTTTGGGTAATAACCTAGTTGATTAGTAATGTCGCTGAATTTAGAGAATTGATGAATCTGACCAGTATGAGAAACCCCGCAAGCTGCGACTGGTTTTTGAAGTTTGTCTTCAAGCAGTGTTCCAAACTTCTTATAAAGAGGTGAGTACCCCCATGTAAAACTATCCCCAGCTAAGTAGACATGGTACTTCTGATTAGTTATTGGAATTTCGTCGAAGCAACCAATATTATTACCGAACACAAAATAAGGTTTAATTTCTCTGGGTTGCGAACTAATTACTGGAGATGAGTCTTTTTCTATGTCAAAACCTCTCTTTTTATTTTTGGAGAAATGCCATCTAGGGTAGGAACTACGTCCAAAAAAGTAAGTGGAGTTGTTTAAGTATTCGGAAAAGACACTTTGAATTCTCCCCTTTAGGAAGACTGAAGAGCATGTCTCAAAGAGCGCTACCGTTACGAACAAATTTGCCGCAATTATTTTAAGCATTTTTAAAATATTGAGTAAATAAATGGTGCTACAACTGATCCCTGAGTGAATAATATTAAGGCTCCCATCAAGACAATCGTAATAATCAAAGGTGCTAACCAATATTTTTTGCGAACCTTAAGGAAGTCCCAGATGTCTTTGACTAGGTCAAGAAATGCTTCCATGATTCAGAAGATGCGAGTGAGGTCAGTATGGTGGCCTTGTCTATTTTCCTTGTAAGTCTTCTCTCCTTTTTTTCGCCTTCTTAATGGGTCGTATCCTGTGAGGCGCATAATATAAGCAATTGGTTGAAGAACTAAGATAAATATCAGACCAAGAATGAGGTGACTATTAATCCATCCTAGGTAATGTCCAAGTGCCATCCAAACCTTGTAAGGGTAATGCAGTAGGCGCGGTGCTGTAATTCCTAAGATCAATCCTGGAACTCCAATCCAAAGAGTCCACATCCTTAAACCGTGCCCGGTTAAAGCAGGGAGAAAAAAACCAATCAGAAGGGGAAATCCAAATCCGATAAGCAGTCCAAATTCGCGAAGTTGTTTTTTAGAGATTGTTTCTTTCATTATCAATCGAGTTCAAACTCCTGCATCCAGGTTTCATCTTTCTCGATCTTTGTTTGCTCGTTCTTGAAAAGGATTTGGTTCTGAAGAACCAAAACATCCATCTCTGTCCTCATAAAACACCTGTAAGCATCCTGAGGCGTGCAAACAATAGGTTCTCCTCTGACATTGAAAGACGTGTTTACTATAGTGGGACAACCAGTCTTTTGCAAGAAAGCGCTGATCAGATTGTGATAACGGGGATTTGTTTCCTTACTTACCGTTTGGACCCTCGCTGAGTAGTCGACATGTGTGATTGCGGGGAGAGAGGAACGTGGAACATTGAGTTTTTCTATACCAAAGAGTTTTTCTTGTTCTTCTGTTATTTGCTTACAAAGTTCCTTCTTGATTGGAGCAACTAAAAGCATGTAAGGACTCTTGGCATTAATCTCAAACTGACTGCCAACTTCTTCCTCTAGAACAGAAGGAGCGAAGGGACGGAAACTCTCTCTGTACTTGATCTTAAGGTTCATCACGCTCTGCATCTTTTGGTTGCGTGGATCCCCAATGATGGAACGACCCCCCAATGCTCTTGGTCCAAACTCCATTGGACCATTGAACCAACCGATTACATTACCCTTCTCAAGTTCATCCGCTAAACGCTTAAATAACAAAGGATCACTAAGACTGTGGAATGGAGCATTTATCTGAACCAAGTATTTAGTGATGTCGTCGTTACTGAACTGGGGTCCCAAGTAGGTCCCTTTCATGGAATCATTCGTGTTAACGATTCTCTCCTGCTCTTGATGTTGATGCCATCCAACCAAAGCAGCACCTAGAGCCGAACCCGCATCACCACTGGCAGGTTGGATCCAGATATCGTCAAAGACCTTCTCTTGAAGCAATTTCCCGTTAGCAACGCAATTGAGAGCAACACCACCAGCGAGACATAGGTTTTTAATAGATGTCTCCTCTCTAAGTGACTTTGCAAGTTTTAGGACGATCTCTTCTGTCACAACTTGGATGGATGCTGCTAAGTCCATGTGGAATTGTGTGAGTTCCGTTTCGCCCTTTCGTGGTGGTTCACCAAAAAGTTTGTGGAACTTCTTTCCAGTCATACGGAATCCACGATGGTATTTGAAATAACTGATATCGAGGCGGAATGTTCCGTCTTCTTTAATATCAATTAGATTCTCTTTAATTTTGTCGACGTATTTCGGTTCTCCATAAGGAGCAAGACCCATCAGTTTGTACTCACCAGAATTGACCTTGAATCCGCAGTAGAAAGTAAAGGAGGAATAAAGTAGTCCAAGGGAGTGAGGAAAACTGATTTCCCACAGGGGTTCAATGCTCTTACCTTTCCCGATCCATGCAGAAGTAGTCGCCCACTCGCCAACTCCATCCATGCAGAGGATTACAGATTCCTCAAAGGGACTTGGGTAGAATGCAGCAGCAGCGTGAGAAAGATGATGCTCCGAAAAAAGGAGATTGGGAAGATCGGGTGAGTGAGGACTCAGCGATAGTTGTACTTCCTTAAGATTCTTTTTTAGTTCGGTCTTTAAAAAGAGTTTTTCCTTCAACCAGACTTGCATTGCCGCCACGAAGGATCTCGCTCCCCTTGGAGCCGTACCTAAATAAGTCTCTAAAAGTCGTTCAAAGGTAAGAAGAGGTTTTTCATAATAAACTACCTCTTTAACGTTTGAAAGACTAATTCCCTGAGATTTTAGGCAATACAAGACCGCGTTCTTTGGGAAACGTGAATCGTGTTTTTTTCTCGAAAATCGCTCTTCTTGTGCAGCAGCAACTATTTCTCCGTTTTTAAGAATGGCAGCAGCACTGTCATGGTAATAACAAGAAATTCCAAGTATGAAACTGCTCATAAAATAAACGTTAGATTCTGTAGTATGTAATTCTAACTTATTAGAAAAATAGAGAAATTACTAATACGTCTATTTTTCTTTTCAAATAAAGGACTTTTCCCCATTTTGTAATGATCTCTCATTGCTTTATGCCCACTTTGTGAATGGATATTTTTTCATATTGAGATGATTATAGAATCTATATCTTAAAGTTAAAAAATAGTTTTTTCAAATTAATTTCCTTTCTACTAATTTTAAATATCTTATCCATGACTAAAAGTGTTTGAGAAAAAGTTGGAGGAATTTGTCTGATATACAAGAATATCACTGTCAGTAAGTGTCTGATAATATTTAATTAAATCATTTTAACCAACGCCCTTTCCTTTTCTTATCGGTTTATAGAGTCCCAATTAGGTAAAAATAAAGAGTTTTTTGAACTATATTAAAAATTTTACTTTCGAGTAATACTTTACATTTTATTGTAGATCTGATTTTTAAGTGGGGGATATGGTTGGGGATGAAATGTGTGTGCGGGTAGATATTTGATAGACAAAGTTTGTAGTTGGGTTTTGCCTAAGATCAATTGTTTATAATGTGGGAGTTCTGATTCCCCTGGAGGATAATCGATATTATCATTATCACTTAGTGAAAATATTCTTCTTCTTCTTCACTTAGTGAATTTGAATCAACCTCTTCAAAATTTTTAGTTTGTTTATCCCATTCAAAATATTCAACATCACTTTTCTCACATTCCAATAATTCAACAAGTTCTAATGTATCAGGATTTACTTGATATATACAAGTTTTTAAAATATCAAAACGAATATCTAATTTTTCTAATTCTTTATCTTCAAGATATTGTTTTAGGTAATCAAAAATATCTTCAGTTTCTTTAAAATCCCCAAACTTTGGCGTGAAAGTAAAACCATCATCGTATCCAATTGCTACATCTATACACTTTTTTTTAAAGAATGAAAACTCTGGTGGATGACTGTCAGGAAATAAATTCCCGACTCCAAATTTTTCTATTTTCCTTTGTTCAGTCACATTTGAATTTATGCTTTTATAAATTTTAAAGAGTTAGTCAATAATTTTCCTAATGTTCTTAATATATAGGGTGATTTTGATTCCCTTGGAGGGAAATAGGAATCATAATTTCCTTCCTTTTTAATTATTTGTACGATACACTTCCCCATCCTATTAATCAAATTCAATCGGTATTAAGGATATCGGAAAATTTCTTGAAGATAAAAATATCGATTTGGTTTTAAATTGAATTATTTATACTAAAAATTTTATAATTTAATTTTCCCAAAAAGGATCTGTCGTAAAAGAAACGCTTAATGAACAATTTTTTTTACTTTTAATATTACTAATACAAGCTCTTACAGTTTCTCCATTAACATCTATTTCGCAGGCTCCACAACTACCCGTTAAACATCCAGTTGGAATTTCTAAACCTACCTTTTCAGCAATTAAGAACCAATCATCTCCCTCTGAGGCATATGTCTCAATATTATTTGGCCATATAATTTTAATTTTTGAATGTTTCAATTTAATAGTGATGAAATATTAAAGTTTTTATTAAATTCATTTGCGAGATTATTGATAATCGATTCTCTTTTTATCTTATAAGATCTTGTTTTTTTGTCTAATAAGGGTAATTTTTTACTCTTTCTAATTAGATTTATATAGTGATCTCTCCACTCGTCATTTTCAAAGATTCCATGAATATATGTACCTGCAATAGTCCCTCCTTGACTATTTTCTTTATACCACCCAAGATCTAGATCTTTAAAAATAGGCTTAACTTTTAGGGTATCTTGGTTCTTGTCTAATTCAGTTACTCCATTATGTAACTCAAACCCATTGATTATTGTTGATTTGGGCCATATGGATTCACAATTAATTTGTCTTGTGATCTTATTTTCAAGAAAAGTTGTTTTTATTGGAAGTAATCCAATTCCCTCAATTGAGTGATTCAAATTATTTTTTGATCCTTCTTTAAAAAAGGGGTCATCAAGAATTGTTCCTAACATTTGTAGGCCTCCGCAAATCCCAAAAATATTGCCATTTGTAGTTGAATAATCTTTTATATCTTTTGATAGACCTGATTCTTTAAGAAATATTTGATCTTTAATAGTCTGTTTACTTCCAGGAAGAATAAGAAAATCATATTGATTCAAATCTTGTGAGCCTATTACCCATTTAACCAGTATCGATTCTTCATTTTCTAATGGATCAAAATCTGAAAAATTACTTATAGATGGTAATTTTATAATTCCAACTTTTATTTCAGGGTTGGGTGCATATATTTTTCTTTCTAATAAATCTAAGGAGTCTTCTGGAGGGAATTTATCTTCCAACCAAGGAATTATTCCTAAAACAGGAATGTGAGTTTTATTTTCTATCCATTTTTTCCCATCTTCAAATAATGAAAGATCTCCTCTAAATTTGTTTATTAAGATGCCTTTAATAAGCTTTCTTTCTTCTGGTTTCATTAACTCAAGGGTCCCTATTATTTGTGCAAATACACCTCCTCTTTCGATATCAGTAACTAAAATGCAATTCGCCTCTAAATACTTTGCAACTCTTAAGTTAGTAAGATCTCTCTGAATTAAATTCATCTCTACAGGACTTCCTGCTCCCTCAATAACCAAACGACAATTTTTGTTGCTTTTATAAATGATATTTATACTGTTTTTTATAACTTCCCATCCTGGGAAAACCCAATCTTTGTAATAATCTTTTGCTGTTGTAATACCTTTACTTTTTCCTAAATGAATGACCTCACTCGTTGAATTACCCTGTGGCTTTAATAGAATAGGATTCATCTCTGAAGAGGGAATTATCCCACAAGCAAATGCTTGTAAAGCTTGAGAGTATGCCATCTCACCACCATTCCAATCAACCCAAGCGTTGTTACTCATATTTTGCCCCTTAAAAGGGATTGGCTTTTCCCCCTGATTTTTAAGTAGTCTGCAAATTGCTGTTACTGTTAATGATTTACCAGCTCCACTTGAAGTTCCTAAAACCATAATTGGTTTTTTTTTCGGGTTATAATTTTCTCTGAATTCCATTAGTAATTTATATTAATCTTGAAATTTATAAATAAGTAAATTGAATTATAATTAGATAAAAAATTTGTGTTAATTCTAGCCTCTGCTTCCCAATCTAGAAAGAAATTATTGGAAAAATGTCAAATTGAATTTATTCAAATATCAAGTAATTTTGATGAAGCTTCAATAAAAGAAAAAGATATATCTAATTTGGCTCTGGAGTTATCTTTTCAAAAAGCCAATAGTTTAGTTCTTAATATTAAAGAAATAGAGTTACCACTAAATTTTAATTATAGTTCTATCGAAATACTTGGTTGCGATTCAATATTCGAATTTAATGGAAAAGCTTTCGGAAAACCATCAGACAAAGAAGAAGCATATAGAAGATGGTCAAAAATGTCAGGAGAATTTGGTTTTCTTCATACGGGACATACATTACTAATTAGTACTTTTGATTTAACTTCAAAAGTAATCAAAGTAACTAAGAAAATTAAAAAAACAGTAAGCTCTAAAGTATATTTTTCTAAACTGCAAAATGAAGAGATAAAAAATTATGTTGATTCCCTTGAACCTTTATATTGCGCTGGAGGATTTGCTTTAGAAGGCCAAGGAGGTAAATATATCGAAAAGATAGATGGTTGTTTTAGTAATGTAATGGGTCTTAGTTTGCCATGGCTTAGAAAGAGCTTAATTAAAGAAGGAATTGCTGCATAAAAAAAGACCCTTTACAGGGTCTTTTTTAAAAATTGATTAAAGTTAATCAATATCTGGCATTTCAAGAGCTGGCTCACTCTTTCTATCGATTCCTTTTTCGAAACCGGCAGCGGCTGCTCTAGCACGACCTGCATGCCAAAGGTGACCGATGAATGTAAACCATCCTAGGAAGAATTGAGCTGCAGCTAACCATTGTCTTAAATTAACAAAGTTAACAGCGTTAGGCTCAGTAATGATACCACCAACAGAGTTGATAGAAGCATTAGGTGCATGAGTCATATATTCAGCAGCTCTTCTTACTTGCCAAGGCTGAATATCATTTTGGATTTTCTCAAGGCTCAATCCGTTAGGTCCTCTTAAAGGTTCTAACCATGGCCCTCTGAAATCCCAAAATCTCATTGTTTCACCACCAAATATAATTTCACCTGTAGGAGATCTCATGAGATACTTACCTAATCCTGTTGGTCCCATTGTTGAACCTACATTAGCTCCAATTCTTTGATCTCTTACAAGAAAAGTAAAGCTTTGGGCCTGCGAAGCTTCAGCATTTGTTGGGCCGTAGAATTCTGAAGGATAAGCAGTGTTGTTGAACCAAATGAAAGTTGATGCAATAAAACTTGCAACACAAATTCCACCAAGTGCATAGCTTAAAAGTCCTTCTCCATTCCAAATGAATGCTCTTCTAGCCCATCCAAAAGGTTTTGTGAAGATATGGAATAAACCACCAATAATAGCAGTTATACCAACATAAACATGACCACCAACAATATCTTCAATTGAGTTGACACCGATAATTGAACCAGCACCTCCCCATGGAGACCTGAATAGATAACCAAGAATAACTCTTGGATCTAACGTTGGGCTGACTAACCTAACTTCTCCTCCACCGGGGGCCCATGTGTCATAAGCACCACCAATAAACATCCAATCTGCTACAAAAAATAAAGCTCCTACTCCTAAAACTATTAGGTGATAACCCAATATATTAGTCATTTGGTTCTTATCTCTCCAATCAGTTGAAAAGAAAGGAAAATCTTGCTCGAGCTTTTCTGGACCAGCTAAGGAGTGATAAATCCCTCCAAAACCTAAAACTGCTGAAGAAATTAAATGTATAACACCTGCTACAAAAAAGGGATATACAGAAGTAACTTCACCACCAGGGCCTATACCAAACCCAAACATTGCAACGTGAGGCATACAAATTAAGCCTTGTTCCCACATTGGTTTATCAAATGTGAAATGGCTTACTTCGAATAACATCATTGCTCCAGCCCAAAATACTATTAAGCCAGAGTGTGCAATGTGTGCTCCAAGTAAACGACCAGAAAGATTAATCAATCTGGCGTTACCTACGTACCAAGCATAACCAGTTTCTTCAATACTCTGGTTAGGAGCTCTTAGTAAATTATTAAAGGGCGTTTCCACGCGGAAGAACCTCCTCAGGGAATACAAAGTTTTCGTGTGGTTGATCCACAGAAGACATCCATGCTCGCATACCTTCGTTCAAAAGTATATTCTTTGTGTAGAAAGTTTCAAATTCTGGATCTTCTGCAGCTCTTATCTCTTGGCTAACAAAATCGTAAGCTCTTAAGTTAAGTGCTAAACCAACAATACCAATTGAAGATGTCCACATACCCATAACAGGTACAAATAACATCAAGAAGTGAAGGAAACGCTTGTTAGAGAAAGCAATACCAAAAATTTGGCTCCAAAATCTATTCGCTGTAATCATTGAATAAGTTTCTTCTTCTTGTGTTGGATCGAAAGCTCTAAAAGTTGAACTTTGAACTTTACCATCTGTGTATACACTTGTATCTTCATATAATGTGTTTTGCACTGTAGCTCCATGGATAGCACAAAGAAGTGCACCACCAAGAATTCCAGCAACACCCATCATGTGAAAAGGGTTAAGAGTAATATTGTGAAAACCTTGAATGAACAAGATATAACGGAAAATTGCTGCGACACCAAATGATGGAGCAAAAAACCAACTATGTTGACCTAGAGGATAGATAAGGAAAATACTTGTAAAAACTGCAATTACAGCTGAAAAAGCAAGTGCATTGTAAGGTCTGATACCTACAAGACCAGCAATTTCAAATTGACGAAGCATAAAACCGATAAGGCCAAATACTCCATGTAATGCAACGAAGTTCCAAAGACCACCAAGTTGTAGCCATCTTACGAAACTACCTTGGGCTTCAGGACCCCATAAAAATAGAAGACTGTGTCCCATGGCATCTCCAGGGGTACTTACAGCTGCTGTTAAAAAGTTTGCTCCTTCAAGATATGAAGATGCAATTCCGTGTGTGTACCAAGAGGTAACAAATGTTGTTCCGACAAACCATCCTCCTATTGCAAGATATGCACAAGGTAGAAGTAGTAAACCGGACCAACCAATAAATACAAACCTGTCGCGCTTTAACCAATCATCGAGGACATCAAACCATCCTCTCTGTGGGGCGCTTCCAACGGCGATCGTCATGAGAAATCGTTTTTAGCTTCGGGATACGCTGAGACTGTAACAAAGATTGAGAGTAAAGTGGGGAAATATTTGTATATATGAAACGCCTTGTAAAGCTTTCCTAACTTTTGTGTTAAAAATTAGGTATTAATACTCTACATTAATTGTTAAATTAGTAGGAATAGGCATCTAAAATATAATTATTATGCAATCAAACCTTTCTTCCTTTAACAAGATTGAACAAAAAATTAATGGTTCAAGAAAAATATCGAATTACCTTATTGGAGGAATGTTATCTATCGGTGGTATAGGTTTTATTTTAGCTGCGATTTCAAGCTATACAGGAAGAGATTTACTCCCTTTGGGTAATCCTTCAACCTTACTTTTTATCCCCCAAGGATTAATAATGGGAGCTTATGGAATAATAGCTAATTTGCTAAATATATATTTATGGTATTTGGTTTTTATAAATTTCGGCTCTGGTTATAACTTTTTTGATAAAGATTCCCAATCTGTCGAAATTAAAAGAAAAGGATTGTTTAAAGATATTGAAGTTAAATTAAATTTTGATGAAATAAAATCTGTAAAACTTGATATAAGTGAAGGATTTAATCCAAGAAGAAGAATTGCATTAGTTCTTAAAGGCAGAAAAAAAGCACTTCCTTTAAGCGGTGCAGGAGAACTTAAACCATTGTTGCAGGTTGAAGAGGAAGGAGCAAGATTAGCTAAATTTTTAAATGTAAATTTGGAGGGTTTAAAATAAGAAGATTTTATTTATTAAAACCACTTATATTTTTTAAGATATTTTTATTATTAATTACAGGTTGCAGTTATAAAAATACTTTTGATTCTAAATATTATTGTAAAAAGCTTGATCTTAATTGTTTAAAAAAGAACCAAAGAGTAGTTTTCAAGACTTCAAAAGGTAATTTTGATGTCCAATTATATGGTAAAAATAAGCCAGTTACTGTAAGTAATTTTATTCAAAATGTAAAAAATAATATTTATAAAGATAGAAGTTTTTATAAAATAATTAATTTTCCTCAAGTTAAATTAATTCATTCAGGTTTTTTCCCTGAAAACAATTACGACAACAAAGAAAATCAAATCTTAAACAAACTCAGAGGAAAAATTCCCTTGGAAATAAAATTAATAAAAGAAATCGAACCAAAATATAATTATCAAATTGTAGATCCTTCTGAAATAGCCAATCTTACTAATTTTTTTGAAAAGGGATCGCTAGCCATGGTAAAGATTGGAGAAAGGAATTCTTCTTCTACAGAGTTTTTCTTTGTAACTAATAAATTCCCCGAATTAGATGGAAGATATTCAATCTTTGGAAAAGTTGTTAGAGGAATAGAAATATTACAGGAAATAGATAAGGAAGACTTGATTTATGAAATCATAATTTCTAATTAAATCTCTAAAGAGTATTTATTTATTTTTAACATTTCAGTATTTACTCCCGATGATCGCTTAAGAGCAACTTTCCCTGTTCTTGCAATTTCAAGAATTCCATATGGTTCAAGAAGCTTTTCCAAAGCAACTAATTTCCCTGGGTCCCCTACTACTTCAAGGGTTAAAGCCATATCTGACACATCTACTACTTTTGCTCTAAATATTTGAACGATATCTAAAATATTACTTCTTGTATCTTCTTTTGACGATACTTTGAGAAGCATTAATTCCCTTTCAACTGCAGCAAGGTTTGTAAAATCTACGACTCCAAGAACATTAAATAATTTATTAAGTTGTTTTGTCATTTGTTGAAGGGTTTCATTATCACCCTCTACTACCATTGTTAATCTTGAAATCCCCTTAGTTTCGGCAGGCCCAACGGCGAGACTATCGATATTAAAACCTCTTCTAGCAAAAAGACCTGAGATTCTACTCAATGCCCCTGATTCGTCTTCAACAAGTACTGATAATGTATGTTTCATATTTTATTAGGTTTGTAAGTCTCTAATCCATTCATAAGAAATTTTATTGAATAATGAAGGATCTTCATCATGAACACAATGGCCTGAATTGGATATTATTTTTAATTCTACCCATCTATGGAATTTTGCAATCTTTTTGCCAAGAAATAAAGGTATGAAATTATCCTTTTCTCCCCACAATAATAAAAAAGGAATTTTTTTTGAAAGACTAAGTTGTTCCAAAAGGTAAGAGGCTTTTAACTTGTCTCCCCTTGTTGCCATACCAATGCACATAGCTCTTAGTGCTCTTGCTGAAGTCTTTCTTAAAACTGGTTTACTTACAATATTTATTAATTCTTTATCTACTTTATCTTTTTTGAAATATGCAGAATTAAGTCCTAATTTTATTATTCCTAATTTACTTATTAAAAATAGAACTATTTCTAAAGGAAATATTCTGAAAAATATTTTTATAAGTTTGATTCTAAATTTTTCAAAAATCGAATTAAGTTCTGATTCCTTTTTTTTAATTACTAGAGGATCTGGGAGAGGAGATGCGATAACAGATAATATTTCATTCTTTAAATAGACTGCGCATGTTAAAGCTACTAAAGAACCTAAAGAATTACCTATTAGAATTACCTTCTTAGAAGTCTTTGGTCTAATTACTTGTTTAATAAAATCACTGACTTGATTACACCAAACTCCATTATCTAATTTTCCTATATCTCTTATACCTGGCTGTGCTGAATTGCCGAATCCAATTAAATCTATTGAGTAAACAGAATATCCTTTTTGTGCAAAGTAGTAAGAATTATTTCTCCAATGTTTACTACTTGCTCCGAACCCGTGAAGCAAAATCATTGGATGTGTATTGTCTTCACCTTTAACACTCCAAAAAATTTTAAATCCATTCCAATTCCAATAATTAGATTCGTTCCCTTCATGCAATTTATCGATATAGTTCATATAAATAACCCTTTATTCCTCTCTTAAATAATTTAAAGATATTTGCATTAGTTATTTTTTCTACAAAAAAATGCACATAGACGTTAAATTATAATAATTGATTAAGTTTCCTATGGCTAAAGAAATTTTTAGTATTGCTGCTGTGTTTTGGATATTGATACCAATTGGATTGGTTGGTGGTGCACTATTATTAAAATTTCAAGGAGATTGATTCTCACGAATACCATAGAAAGTGAGTTAATCTCGGAAAGTTAAGTACATCCTTAAGTATGAAGATTCTTTTAGTAGGTGCAACAGGAACTCTTGGAAGGCAGATAGCAAAGCAAGCTATTGAAGAAGGGCATGAAGTTAGATGTTTTGTTAGGAATCCAAGGAAAGCTTCTTTTCTCCAAGAATGGGGTTGTGAACTTACAAAAGGAAATTTACTAAACTCTGGAGATATAGATTATGCTCTACAAGACATTGAAGTAGTTATTGATAGCGCAACTGGAAGACCCGAAGATTCCAAAAGTATATATGAAACTGACTGGGACGGGAAACTTAATCTTTTTAATGCTTGTGAATCGAAAAAAATTAAAAGGATTATTTTTTTCTCAATTCTATCAACAGAAAAGTTTAGAAATGTACCCTTAATGGATGTTAAGTATTGCACTGAAAAACTTCTAGAGAAATCTAATTTTGACTATACAATTTTTAAATGCGCTGCTTTTATGCAAGGCGTCATTAGTCAATTCGCTATACCTGTGTTAGACAGTCAAGCTGTCTGGATGAGTGGCACCCCAACTAAAATCGCATATATGAACACGCAAGATATGGCTAAAATTGTTGTTTCCTCAATAAATAAGCCAAAATCTTATAAACTTTCACTTCCTTTAGTTGGACCAAGGGCTTGGGATTCTGATGAAGTAATTTCTTTATGCGAAAAATATAGTAATAAGAAAGCAAAGATTTTTAGAGTTTCGCCTTTTCTAATAAAAGTAACTCAGAACGTGGTTTCATTTTTTCAAGATGCACTAAATGTTTCTGAGAGATTGGCATTTGCAGAAGTTACTAGTAGTGGAGTCCCCTTAGATGCTGATATGAGTAATACTTATGAAGTGTTAGAACTTAAAAAAGAAGATTCTACTTCTCTAGAAAGCTACATTAAAGAATATTATCAGCAGATTTTAAAAAGACTTAAAGAAATGGAAGCTGATCTAAATATTGAAGAAAAAAAGAGACTTCCTTTCTAAGGTTGCATTAGATGTATTTTATAGTATATTTGTACTATAAATAACTATTCTGATGTCAATTTCTAAATCTAAAAATCTTGAACGTAGGTTAAATAATATCGCTCAAGAGGCAACTAGTGAATTAAACAATGTTTGTGGTTCATCTTTATGGGAGAGTTTAGGATTTGTCTTTTTCGATCAACTAGAGGATCCTGAAAAAATTGCAAAGGCAAATTTTTATTATGGTCAGTTACAAATAATTAATGAAATCAAATTTTTTGTATAAATTAAAAATCTTTGCAATTAACTTATTTCATTTGACGTAATTATGTTGAGGTAAATTTTGTTTATTCTTTTCTGATAATATAAATCTAGAAAATAAATTATTTAATGATCGAAACATCTGGTGTGATAGAAAAAGAACAAGGAAATGGTTTTTATTTGGTTACTTTAGAGCAACCTGAAGGGCATCAATGTTTATGCAGAGCAGCAGGTAAGTTAACTAAATTTAGAATTAAATTGTTAGCCGGAGACAAAGTACTGGTGGAAATAAGTCCTTATGATCTAACAAGAGGAAGGATCACCTATCGTGAAAGAAATGCAGGAGGTGGTGGCCCAAGAACTGGAAATTCTAAAAATAATGTAAGAAGGAAATAAATAATCAATAATTTGCTTATATTATGTTTTGTATCGCTTCTTTGAATTCACTACGTTGTTTAACACCCTGCCACTGTTTTTTAAGTAATTTGTCTTTAAATAGCTGTATTGTAGGAGTTCCATTAATGCCTGCTTGTTTAGCGATTTCTTGATCTTTATCTATATCAATTTCTATACCTTGTACAGCTCCATCAAATTCCTTAATCACTCTTTTAAGTTGTGGTTTTAATACATGGCATGGTCCACAACTTGGTGAGCTAAAAATAACTAATATTGGTTTATTACTCTCATGATAAAGCTTCCTCAGTGCGTAACTACCTTTTTGCCATTCGGAATTCAAATCGAAAGTATCTTCATTTGTCTCCTCTTCATTAAAACTTGATGAAGACAATGTTTTCTCTGGTTCGCTTGTTTCTCTAACAATTATTTTTGATAAATTCTTCTTTGCTAACCATCTCTCAGCAGCTAATGCTGCCATACATCCTGTACCAGCAGCTGTAACCCCTTGTCTCCACTCAGAATCTACAACATCGCCAGCCGCAAATATACCTTCTATTGAAGTTTCTGGTCTTCCTGAATTACAAGCAATATATCCTTTTTTATCTAATTCAATTTTATTATCTAAAAACTTTGTATTAGGTGTGTGTCCAATAGCATAAAAAAGCCCTTTAACTTTAATTTCGACGTTACCTTTTTGTGAATTAATAGTTTCAACGTTTTCAAGCCAATCAGTACCATTAGCTTTCTCTACTTTTGTGTTCCAGTGTATTTCAATCTTTGAATTAGCTTTTACTCTATCAATCATTGCAGCACTAGCTCTCAGTTTTTCGGATCTAACGAGTAAATGTACCTTGCTACCATATTTTGTGAGATATGCAGCTTCTTCACATGCAGAATCTCCGCCTCCAATAACTGCTAATTCTTCATCTCTAAACTGTGGCGTAGCTCCATCACAAATTGCGCAAGCACTTATCCCTTTGCTCCAAAATTTATCTTCATTTATAACACCTAACCTATTAGCACTTGCGCCAGTTGCGATAATAATTGAATTGGATTTAATGCTTCCTTCTAAGGTTTTTAACTCAAAAGGACTTTTGCTGGTATCAATTGAAATAACATCACTTTCATATAAATTTGTACCCCATCTTTCGGCTTGAGCTTTCATTAAATCCATTAATTCAGGACCTAAAACTCCATCAGGAAAACCTGGATAGTTTTCAACGAAAGTAGTTGTCATTAATTGGCCCCCTGGAATTCCACCAGAATTAAATCCCGTTACTAAAAGAGGTTGAAGGTTTGCACGGGCTGCATATATAGCAGCTGTATAACCTGCTGGACCAGAACCTATTATCACTAAATTTTCAACATTGTCTTCTTTTACTTTTGTTTCCATTTAAATATTTATTTATCTAATACTAATCAATTAGCCCGAATTATGAAGGTCGGATTTCACTCGATTAAGTTCTCATTTATCTTTTGATTTAATAATTTTTTTAATTCATTAGGAAAATTTAATACAGAACTTTTTAGGTTTTCATTCTCTTCACCAATATGCAATATCCATTCTCTGAACTCCTCTGCAATTGCGTAACTATCCTCGTATTTTTCAAGAGTATCCATTACGGATATTCTGTTAGTTGCCCAACAGGTTGCTACATCAATTCTTTTTCTTATAAAATTAGACATTTCCCGATTTGGAATTGACTATAGATAAGCATATGGTTCGGTTAAATCATTGTCTAATAAGTTACAACTTTGTACTTTCAAACAATAATTTAATAATTAGTTAATATTTGAGCCTATATTTGCCGTGAATATAAAATAAATATAAAGAATTAGGTCTAAACTGCCTCTGTATGATTCACGAGTAACCTTTCAACTTCATCAAATCCTTCTTTCGCTGAATTTATTGCAAGCTCCTCGCTAACTTTTTCTTCAGAAACTAATTTTGATGATATTTTTCTTAAAAGAATTTCTTTTTTTTCTCTTAACGAAATAACTATTTCCTCTTCAATAATAGACTTTATAGCTTTAGAAATTATTTTTTTATCATTCGCTTCTTCAAACGTACCCTGTACGAGTTCTTGTATGAATAATCTATGCACCTCACTGCTTCTTAGAAAACTTTCAGTAGCATTTATGATTCCTTCAACAAGAGCTTCATCAGGTTCAGAGTCATTTTCGGCTAATTTAAATTCCCAATCTAGATGTCTTCTTTGCCATCCTGATGAATGAAGGCTAGGCATTACTGTTTGAGAATAGGTATCAACTGACATTTCATAAATTCTTTCAGCTAGTTTTTCACACCAGTCTTTACCATGTTTTTCTAAGTTCCTCTGCATGGTTTGTCTTGGAACAGCATGGCCGCCATGATGACTATGACAAACTCCATCTGGGCATTCGATAGCTTTTATGCTCATTAGATTTTTAATACTTATATATTTTTCATAGCCATGATTTAAAGAAAAGAAAATATATTTTTAACAAAACTCAAACTCCAAGACTTTTGACTTTATTCAAATTATCTTTAGTATGTTTAAAAATACTATAAATTGACAAAAATACTCATTCCTATTGAAACAGCCTCTGGAGAGAGAAGAGTTTCAGCTACTCCCTCAGCTGTAAAAAAATTAAAGAGTCTTGGATGTGAAGTTTTTGTAGAAAGTTCAGCTGGAGAATTATCAGGATTTAACGACACTTTATACAAAGAATCTGGAGGTGAAATTGTTAGTAAATCTAATATAAATATTTGGGAGAATGCGGATGCTGTTTTTTGTGTTCAACCTCCTTCTGAATCTAATTTAAGCAAGTTAAAAAAAGGTGCTATTCTACTAGGCCTTTTAAATCCATATGCTAATAAAAAACTTCAAAAAACTATAACTAGTAAAAAGATCTCAGCTTTATCAATGGAATTACTTCCAAGGATTAGTAGAGCTCAATCATCGGATGTACTTTCTTCTCAAGCCAATATTGCAGGATATAAAGCAATTCTTTTAGCAGCAAGTGAACTTGATAGATATTTTCCGATGCTTATGACTGCAGCAGGAACTGTACAGCCTGCGAAAGTTGTTGTTCTTGGTGGAGGGGTTGCAGGATTGCAGGCAGTTGCCACTGCAAAAAGACTTGGAGCTATTGTTTTCGTGTCAGATATTAGGCCAGCTGTAAAAGAGCAAGTTGAATCTCTTGGAGCAAGATTTATAGAACTTCCTGAAATTGACGAAAAACCAGGCGAATCAGGTGGTTATGCAAAAGCAGTTACGCCTGAATTCCTTTCTAAACAAAAGGCTACCTTAACTAAATATTTATCCGAAGCTGATGTTGCTGTTTGTACTGCACAAGTCTTAGGTAAAAAAGCTCCTGTTTTAATCGATTCTCATATGATTGAAAAGATGCGACCTGGAGCAGTAGTTATTGATTTGGCCGTATCTCAAGGAGGTAATTGCGAAGGAACAAAGTCTAATGAAACTATTATTAGGAATGGCGTAAAGCTAATAGGAGCTGGCGAGTTACCGTCATCTGTTCCTTATGATGCCAGTACACTTTATGCTAAGAACCTCACATCTTTGATTACACCTTTCATAAAAGATGGTGTAATTAATCTAGATAAAGAGGATGAATTAATCTCTGGCTGTTTATTAAGTAATGAAGGAGTTATCCTTCAAAATAAAGTTTTTGAAAATTGAGGTTTTAATTAAATTATGAATTTTGATAGCTTGCTCTGGGTTTTGTTGCTTGGAAGTTTATTAGGTCTGGAGTTAATAGGAAAAGTACCTCCAACACTTCATACACCTTTAATGAGTGGGGCAAATGCCATCTCAGGTATAACAATGTTGGCAGCATTAACTGCAATTATAAAAGCAGAGCCAAATAGTCCATTATTAATAATCGGATCAATATCTCTTGGATTTGCTCTTTTTAACGTTGTAGGTGGTTTTTTTGTAACGGACAGAATGCTTGCCATGTTTAGTCGTAAACCTACAAAAAAAAATAAATAATTAATTAAATAAAATGAATCTTCCTGATATTATTAAATTCGTTATAGATCTTCTAGCAGTTCTTTTATTGGCACTTGGGATAAAAGGGTTATCAAAAGTTAGGTCTGCTAGAGAAGCAAACATATTAGCAGCATTTGCTATGTTGCTTTCTGTTGTAGGTTTACTCTCCTACTATCTAGGTACTTCTGGAATCCCAGCTCAATCATGGGCATGGATCATTGTTGGATCCTTAGTGGGAAGTTTGTTAGGGACTTTACTTGCTAAGAAGGTTCCAATGACATCAATGCCAGAGACTGTAGCTTTGTTCAATGGTTTTGGTGGAATGTCTTCTCTATTGGTAGCTATTGGGGCATTTTTATTCCCTTTTAATGAAGTAGCGAAAGCAGGATCTTTAGAACCTTTTATTAATGATGCTTCAATTTCAGTTTCAATATTTGTCGGTGCGATTACTTTTTCAGGTTCAATCGTGGCAATGGCTAAATTACAAGGTTGGCTGTCCACCCCTGGATGGACTCAGGTTAAAGCTAGACATTTTGTAAACATTGTTTTTGGTGTAACTTCATTGATATCTTTCATATACCTAATAAGCGGTAATGTTAGTTCGATTTGGCTTTTAGTTATAGCCTCTACTCTTTTAGGAATTGGGGTAACTTTGCCAATTGGTGGTGCAGATATGCCGGTTGTTATATCTCTTTTAAATAGCTATTCAGGTATTGCAGCTGCAGCTGCAGGTTTTGTAGTAGACAGTCAGCTTTTAATTGTGGCTGGAGCAATGGTGGGAGCAGCAGGCTTGATATTAACTCAGGTAATGTGCAAAGGAATGAACAGATCTCTGATTTCTGTCCTTTTTGGAGGCTCTTTATCTGCACAAAATACTACATCTTCTGGATCAGGAGAATATACAAATATAACTTCCTGTAGTGTTGAAGAATGTGCATTAACATTAGAGGCAGCAAATAGGGTAATCGTTGTTCCCGGATATGGTCTTGCGGTGGCTCAAGCACAACATACTTTGAGAGAAGTAACAAAAAAACTAGAACAAAATGGTATTGAAGTTGTATATGCGATTCATCCTGTAGCAGGCAGAATGCCAGGACATATGAATGTTCTTTTGGCAGAAGCAGATGTTCCTTATGAACAACTCAAAGAAATGGATGTTGTTAATCCTGAATTCCCAGCAACAGATGTTGTTTTGGTCTTAGGGGCAAATGATGTTGTTAATCCCCAAGCAAAAAATGATAAGAGTTCTCCTTTATACGGAATGCCTGTTCTTGATGTCCAAGAAGCAAGAACAGTCTTTGTAATAAAAAGAGGTATGAGCGCTGGTTATTCGGGTATAAAAAATGATTTGTTTGACTTGCCAAATACCTCTATGGTTTTTGGTGATGCCAAGAAAGTTTTAAGTGAGTTAATTGGAGAATTAAAGGATCTAGGAGTTGGCGATAAATAGTAATCTCTCATTTAAGTTCTCAGATTATGTAAACAAAAGACCTTTTAGTCAGGCTTTCCCTTGGATTGGAGGGGACCTTCAAACTTTAAGAGATACATTTATTTTTGATCTTTTCCAAGCTAAAACAAATAAAAAAATACTTTTACCAATAAATAATATTCTCTCAGAAAAATTTGAGGGTGATTATCTCTTAGGGTTCTTAGAGTTGCCAGAAAACTTAGATTGTTTAAAAGGAATTGTTCTTATTACTCATGGATTAGGAGGATCTACTAGACGTTTTGGTTTAAAACGAATTGCTAGAAAGTTAGTTAATAATGGATTTGGAGTTCTTAAATTAAATCTTAGAGGGGCTGGTTCAGCTAGATATTTGGCGAAAGGGAATTATTCCGCAAGATGTTCGAATGATATTATTTTGGGTCTTAAAAATTTTAGACAACTTATTAATTCTGAATTTAAAGATTCTTTAAAAAGTAAAGAAGATTTACCTATATTTGGAGTTGGATTATCTTTAGGAGGAACTATTCTTCTTAATGCCTGCTTAGACTACAGCTCAAGAAATAGAAGAAAATTATTAGATGGATTGGCTTGTGTTAGTAGCCCTTTAGATTTATTATCTTGCAGCAATTGTATAGAAAGACCTCGAAATTTTTTATATCAAAAATGGTTAATGCAACGTTTGAAAAGGCAATTATGGGATGGATGTAAAAACGAAGGGATTTTATTTCCTAAAAGTAGCTTGAGTAAAAAAATTAAAGGTTTAAAAACGATAGGAGAATTTGATGCAAATTTCACTGCACCTAGTTGGGGATTCAAATCTTTAGAGGATTATTATTATGAATCTTCACCTATATTTAGGATTCACAATTTAATTAAGAATCTTCCCCCTACTCTTTTAATCCACGCTAAGGATGATCCTTGGGTTCCATATCAATCTACTTTAAATTTGAAAAATTCATTGAATGAATCATTTGATAAACTAACTATTCTAATAACTAATAAAGGGGGTCATAATGGTTTTCATTCAAATAATGGTTGCTGGTCTGATGAAGCAGTTAAGAATTGGCTTTTAAGTCTTTAAATAATATATATTTTTAAAATCATTTTTCAAAAGGAGTTTTTTTGAAAATCCACTTTTCGATTGGGTAACCATTAATAATATGAGAGGTGAAAATTTCTGATACTTTTTCTGGAGAAACTTTTTCATACCAAATACCATCAGGCCAAATAAGAAGAATTGGTCCGTTTTTACATATTCTTAAACAATCAACTTTAGATCTCAATATTTGAATATTTTTTGAAGAAGGATCCTTCTCATAATTTTTCAAGGTCTTTTTAAGACATTCCCAAGTCTTATTGCCTTCATCTCCTTTAAAACATTTTTGTTTTGTAGGAGTTGCACAAAGTAATAAGTGCTTGTGAACGTTCACTTTTTTTAAACTACGTTGATATATTTTTTCCCTTTTTTTATCTCTTCTTGAACAAAAATTCTGGCCCAATTATCAACTTCTAGAATATCTTCTAATGTTGGACTTAAGTTGAGTTTACTCAAATGTGATTCACAAGTTTTATTTATAAAGATAGGAATTTCTTGAAAAGAAATTTTTTCTTTTAGAAATTGATCTACCGCCATTTCATTTGCAGCATTTAGTACTGCAGGCATTGTTCCTGAACATTTTCCTGCTGAATATGCAAGTCCCATACATGGATATTTTACTTGGTCCGGTTTTTTAAATGTAAGTTGACCAATCTCCGTTAAATTAAATCTTTTCCAATTAGTTTTGAATCTTTCTGGCCAACTCATTGCATATAAAATTGGGAGCTTCATATCAGGCCATCCTAATTGAGCTAAGACAGAAGAATCTTCCATCTCAATCATTGAATGAATAATACTTTGAGGATGAATTACAATTTCAATATTTTCGTAGGACGTCCCAAATAGATAATGTGCTTCAATAACCTCTAATCCTTTGTTCATAAGAGTGGCAGAATCTACAGTTATTTTTCTCCCCATACTCCAATTTGGATGGGAAGTCGCATCTTCTACTGTGACATTTTTTAAATCCTCTACTGCCCAATCTCTAAAAGCACCTCCTGAGGCAGTTAAATGGATAGCTTTTAAACCATTTGGGATTTGACCTGTTGAAAAATCGGCATTTTCATAATTAGGTAATCCTTGTAGGCATTGAAAGATAGCTGAATGCTCAGAGTCTGCAGGTAAAAGTCTACTTTTGTTTTCCTTTAAAGCAGGAATTACAATCGACCCCGCAGCAATTAATGTTTCTTTATTTGCAAGAGCAATATTTTTACCAGCCTTAATTGCTGACATCGTCGGAATAAGTCCAGCACATCCTACTATCCCAGTAATTACAGTATCGGCAGAATCCCATGCTGCCACTGAATTAATTGCCTCTCGACCACCTAAAACTATTGGAGGATTACTTATGCCTAAATTGTTAATATTATTTTTTAAATCTTTTAAAAGATTTTCATCCTCAATAGCAATAACTTCTGGTTTATGTTGACTAACTTGTTCCGTTAATAAGTCTATATTTCTCCCTGCTGAAAGAGCTACTACTTTGAATTTATCAGGAAGTTCACTAACTATTTCGAGAGTTTGAGTTCCAATTGAACCTGTTGAACCCAGCACAGTGATGTATTTCAATTTTCTCTAATATTTATAATATTTTCCCACTTAAAGGTGAATTTAAAAAATAAAAGATTTAAATTGGGTTTTTTCTTAAAATTTAGATCCTAACCCATGTTGTAAGCTCAGGGGATTGATCTATGAGTTCTACGCCTTTTTCCTTTAATGAATTTCTTATTTTATCGGCTTCTGCATAATCTTTTTCCTTTTTTGCTACCAATCTTTTATTAATGAGGGATAGTATTTGATCTTCGTTGATTCTGTTTTCGATTTTTATTTCTTCTTTTTTTAATCCAAGAACCTCAGTCATTTCTTCTAGTGTTTTTAAAGTTTCTCTAAGATGAAATTTTTCATTAGTATTTATTTTAAAGTTTTTAATTCTTTGGAATTGATTTATAAAGTTTTTTAGTGGTTTGGCTAATTCATAAATGATTGCAATTGCTCCTGCTGTATTAAGGTCGTTATTTAAAGCATTAGTAAACTTTATCTTTTTTTGAGATATTTCATAATTGATCATATCTTTATATGTTTCTTCAACAAATTCATTAGTTTCATTTACCTCAATCGAAAGATTTTCTTTTTTAGAAATATCAAAAAAAGAAAGAGCAACATTAATATTTTTCCATGCTTCGGAGGCGCTTTTCAAAGCCTCATCTGTAAAGTCAAGTGGTTTTCTGTAGTTTACAGTTAAAACAAAATATCTTAATGCCATTGGACTTGTTCCTGATTCTAGTAAGTCTCTTATCGTGGTGAAGTTTTTCAATGATTTACTCATCTTTTGTCCGTTTACATTGACCATTCCGTTATGTAGCCAATAATTTGCCAGTTTTTTATTATTTGCCGATTCAGATTGTGCAATCTCATTTTCATGATGAGGAAAGATAAGGTCAGATCCACCTAAATGGATATCAATTGTTTCTCCTAATTCATCTCTTACCATTGCTGAACATTCAATATGCCATCCAGGTCTGCCTTCACCCCATGGAGAACTAAAAGATGGTTCATTCTCTTTTGCATTTTTCCATAGAGCGAAATCTTGAGGAGCCTCTTTTTTGCTTTTTTCAGTCACAGAAATTCTTCCCTGTTGATTAACATTTTGTTCTTGTATATTTTGATTACTTAGTTGCCCATAATTTTTATTTTTTAGTACTGAATAATAAACATCTCCGTCAATAGAATAAGCATATCCTTTACTCTCTAAAATTTTAATTAACTCAACAATACTTAGAATAGAGTTGGTCGCAGTAGGCATGCTGTCTGGTCTCATAATCCCTAATGAATCCATATCTTTATGAAATTCAATAATGTTTTTTTGAGAAACTTCCTGCATTGAACAATTTTCTTCTCTTGCTCTTTTTAAAATCTTATCGTCGATATCAGTAAAATTCTGGACAAACTTAACTTTATAATTCCTGTAAATTAAAAACCTTCTAAGAACATCCCAAGCTATATAACTTCTTGCATGCCCAAGATGACATAAATCATAAACAGTTACACCACAACAATATATTTTTACTAATTCATCTATTGGTTTAAAGACTTCAACCTTTTTACTTAAAGTATTAAATAATTTGATCATATTAAAAAAGTTTGATTGGAAGATTATTTGGTTTCCATCCAGTTATTCCCAACTCCTATATCGACTAGAAGCGGTACCTTTAATTTCACACAATCTTCCATAGTTTCTTTCACTAGTTGCTTTGTGATTTCTAAGAAATCTGGTTGGACCTCGAACAATAATTCATCATGAACTTGTAAAAGCATTTTAACTGGAATGTTCATCTCTAATAATTTTTTGTTCAATTGAACCATAGCTATTTTAATAATGTCAGCACTAGAACCCTGAATAGGAGCATTTGCGGCGGCTCTTAATGACTGAGCCTCCATTCCAGCTTTCCTGGCAGTTTGTAAATCTATTTCATACGGATCTTTTCCTATTAATCTACCAAGTCCATTTTTATCAAATTTAAATTCTCTCTTTCTTCCAAAAATTGTCTCTACATAACCTTTCGAGAGAGCAAACCTTTCTTGAAGTTCTAGAAATTTAAAAATTTTGGCATACCTTTCTTTATATTTAATCAAAAATTCTTTTGCTTCAGTCGTACTTACCCCTGTAGAGCGTGCAAACTTTTTTATTCCCATTCCATAAATAACTCCAAAATTAATGGTTTTACCAACTCTTCGTTCGTCAGAACTTATATCCTCCTTTTCAAAAATCAATCGTGCTGTTAAAGAGTGAATATCATCATTTTTGTGGAATGCATTTATAAGAATTTCTTCGTTAGCTAAGTGAGCAAGTATTCTTAATTCAATTTGAGAATAATCTGCCGATAGTAGTTTCCAACCTTTTTCTGGCAAAAAGGCTTTTCTTATTCTTCTACTGAATTCTGTCCTGACAGGTATATTCTGAAGATTAGGATTACTACTGCTTAATCTCCCAGTGGCGGTAGCTGCTTGATTAAAGTTAGTATGAACTCTTCCAGTTTTTTCACTAATAAGACTGGGAAGAGCATCAATATATGTACTTAAAAGTTTACTAAGAGTTCTATGTTTTATTAGATAGGGAATTATCTCATGTTCTTCTACTAATCTTTCAAGAACAACTGCATCAGTACTCCAACCTGTTTTTGTTTTCCTTGATTTTTTTTTATCAAGATTTAACTTCTCAAACAATATTTCACCAAGTTGTTTTGGAGAGGATAAATTAAATTCTTGCTTTGCTATTTCAAAAACATTTTCCTCAATATTTTCTAATGTACTTTTTAATTCTTCAGAAAGTTCATTTAAATAAGTGGTATCAATTTTGATACCATTCATCTCCATTTCTGATAAGACTGGCTCCAAAGGTAATTCGATTTCTTTAAATAATTTTGTTAAATCCTTATTTTCACTATTAAATCTTTCTTTAAAAATTTTCGCGATCTTGAAAGTTAGAAATACATCATAACCACAGTAAATACTTGCATCATTAATCTCGACAAATGAAAAATCTTTATTTTTTCCAACTGTTTGTTTAAAAGTTGGCGGCTTAAATCCAAATTCTCTAAAACTAATTTCACTTAATCCATGTTTTTCCTGATTATTGAGAATGTAGTCTGCCAGAAGGGTATCAAAAGTAACTCCTTTAAGATTTAGTCCATGGTTATAAAATATTTGTCTATCAAACTTACAGTTTTGAAGAGTTTTTTCTTTTTCTGGATTTTCTATCCATGATCTTAAATTAGAAAATATATCTTCAATTGATAATTGATTTAACTCATTTTTTTGTGATTGATGAGCAATGGGTATATAAAATAAATCATTAAGATCTTCACCAAGACAAAAACCTATACCAACAAGTTCTGCCTCTAGAGGATTTAAACTATTAGTCTCTGTATCTAAGGCAACTATCTCCTTTGTAATCTCTAATCTTTTAACTAGTTGATCTAGTAATTTAAAATCACTAACTATATTAACTTTGATTTCTGGGATTTTATTTTCTTTTTCTTCTAAATCTGTTGAAGCTGAAATTATTGATTCTTTTTTCTTTTGTTTTTCCTCATTATTTTTATTAAAACCGCCTTTACTAAAAGCTGAATTAAAAATATCAACTTGCCTCAGTAAAGTTGATAATTCAAGTTTTTGAAGAGATTCCGATAGAGCAACTTGGTTTATTTGATTTAGTTCATATCCATTGCTTAATACCAGAGGCACATCAACATCTATCTTTGCTAAATCTCTTGAAAGATAAGCATTGAATTTATCATTTTTTAGCTTTTCCCTAACGGCTCCTTTTATAAAACCCTGATATTTTTTATCTTCATCTTTTTGAATAATATCCAAGGCTTTATAAATCCCGTCTAAGGTATCATTCTCTTCTAATAAATTAATTGCTGTTTTTGGTCCTACACCCTTTATTCCTGGAATATTATCAGAACTGTCACCAGTTAAGGCTTTCAGATCTACAACTCTTTCTGGATAAACTCCTAGTTTTTCTTTGACTCCATTTTCGTTCATTAAAGTCGGATTACCACTTTTAGCATAAGGCCCTCCGCCCATATAGAGAACATAAATATCTTTTTGATCATCAACTAGTTGAAATAAATCTCGATCCCCGGAAAGAATATTTACACACCAACCTTTTGAGGATGCATCATTAGCAATTGTTCCTAATAGATCATCAGCTTCGAATCCTGGGGATTTAAAAATAGGTAAATTAAGACTTTCTTTTAAGATGATTTCTAGTTGTTCAATATCTTGAAAAAAAACATCTGGAGCCACATCTCTATTAGCTTTATAATTGGGATCTAATTCATGTCTAAAAGTTGGTTTTTCTGTATCAAAAGTGATACAAACTCCTTCAGCATTGATATTTTTGCAATTATCTAGAAGACTTTTTAAAAATCCATAGGTGACACTAGTTGGGAAACCTTCTTTAGTTGTTAATCCACCATCAACCCCTTTACTAAATGCATAGAAGCTTCTAAAGGCTAGAGAATGGCCATCAACTAAAAGTAAAATTGGTTTTTTTGAGTCTTTGGATTTCAAACTCATTTTCTTTTGTTCGCCCAAGGTGGAATATCAATAAAGATTTGCTCTCCAGGTCTTAAACCATCAATTATTGAGGTTTTATTACCGCTACTAATACCTATTTCTATCTTTTCAAATTTAGGAGCATTATTTTTATCTACTTTTAAGACACCTTTTTCACCTTTTTCGGTGACTATCGAAACTGTCGGAACTAAGATTTTTTCTTCACTACTTTTAACTTTAAATTCAAGGTCAGCGGTCATACCGATTTTTATTTCCTCAGAGATTTCTTTGAAGTTCAACGTTACTTCGAATGAAGTTACATTATTATCTTTTACTGCCCTTTCAGCTATTTTTTTAACTATTGCAATGTATTTATTTGAGGGATAAGATTCTATCCTTACAGAGGCTTCTTGACCTGGTTTTATCCTGCCAATATCACTCTCAGGGACTTTAGCAATAATTTCAAGACCTTCTGATAATTCAAAAATAAAGTTTTTAGCTTTAGAGTCCGAACTTAAATTTGAACTAGGAGTAACGTATGAGCCTATCTCTGCATATTTAGCGGTTATTTTTCCTGGGTATGGAGCTTTTATTAAATAAAAAATTTTTTCAGCTTTTGCATCACTAAATTTCGCTTCGCTTGTATTGTACTTGTTTTTATAGCTTTCATAATCCTCTTTACTAATTGCTCCCTCTTTAAATAAAAATTCTCTTCTTAAATATTCAGATTTTTGTTTTTGTAAATTTAATTCAAGTTCTTTAAACTTATAAATGAATTCTTCTTCATCGAGAGTAGCCAAAATCTGACCTTTTTCAACGAGATCACCTTCTTCAACTTTAATTTCTTCAATTATTCCTTGTTTCCTTGGACCAATATTGCTTGTTCTAATAGCCTTTACTTCTCCACTGGTATTAATTGACTCAGAAAGAATTCCCTTTTCAACTGAAACTACAAAATTGGAAATGTCTTTTGATTTGTTTTTCTTAAAGGAATTGCTTAAAAAGACAAAGAAAGTTACTAGTACAAGTAATACAATTCCACTTTTTATATTTAAATTCTTTTTTATTAAATTAAGCATATTTTTTTAGTAGGCAAGCAATTAAGGATATTTTGAAACTATAGTGAATAATCGAAACGATTATGGTTAACTTATCCAGGGTTGGCTAAGTAAACTCTATATTACAAGAAGATGATTCTATGACTAATTTATCTATAAATTTTTTCAAATGTTAAAAGCCGGTATTATTGGATTGCCAAATGTTGGGAAATCAACTTTATTTAATGCACTTGTTGAAAATGCAAAAGCGCAAGCTGCAAACTTTCCCTTTTGTACCATAGAGCCAAATAAAGGTATTGTTTCAGTCCCTGATCAAAGGCTTCAAGAGTTAGGTAGTTTGAGTTCTAGTCAAAATATTATCCCCACTAAGATTGAATTTGTCGATATTGCAGGTCTTGTAAAAGGTGCAAGTAAAGGGGAGGGTTTAGGAAATAAATTCCTATCCAACATTAGAGAAGTTGATGCAATAGTTCACGTCGTGAGATGTTTTGAAGATAGTGAAGTAATTCATGTCTCTGGGAAGATCGATCCTTTGGATGATATTGAGATTATTAATTTGGAGCTAAATTTAGCTGATTTATCTCAACTTCTAAAAAGAAGAGAAAGAATCAAGAAACAAGTTAAAACAAATAAAGAAGCAGCACAAGAAGATTCTTTATTAGAAAAAATTGAGGGTGAGTTAGAAAAAGGTCTTTCAGTAAGGTCAATATCTTTAAGCGATGAAGAAAATTTAATGATTAAACAATTGGGGTTTCTTACTGCAAAACCAATTGTTTATGCGACTAATTTAAATGAGAATGATTTAGCTGAGGGTAATGATTTCTCTTTACAAGTACAGAGTTTTGCAAACTCTGAAAATACCGAATGTATAAAAATTTCAGCCCAAGTTGAATCAGAATTAATAGAGTTAGAACCTGGGGATAAAAAAGATTACCTAATGGGTTTAGGCGTAGAGGAAGGCGGATTAAAATCTTTAATAAAATCTACATACAAATTACTAGGATTAAAAACTTACTTTACAACGGGAGAAAAAGAGACTAAAGCTTGGACAATAAAAGATGGGATGACTGCTCCACAAGCTGCAGGAGTAATACACACTGATTTTGAAAAAGGATTTATTAGAGCTCAGACAATTTCATATCAAAACTTAATAGATTCAGGTTCGATTGCAAATGCAAAAACCAAAGGTTTACTTAGAAGTGAAGGTAAAGAATATGTTGTAAATGAAGGGGATGTAATGGAGTTTTTGTTTAATGTTTAATGTTTAATGTTTAAGTTTGCAAAATCTGTTTAAATTTAAAGCTTGCTATTATGCTTTTTAAATTTAAATTTAAAAAATGAAATTAATAAAATTAAGATACATCCCAAGCAACTTCCTATTAGTCCAAAAACATTGGTAGTAAAATCATCATCTTAGGTTTATTGCCTCTGGGGTAAATGTGGTGGGTTTAGCA
>QCUF01000006.1 GCA_003210825.1 Prochlorococcus sp. AG-676-P15-1
TACTATATGCATTTGATTTTTTCTAGTGTTCCGTCCTTATTCAGTTCTGAATTGATACTTTATATTTTACCAGTTTTAACTGTTTCAATATTGTTGTTTAGCTTCAAAATAATGTTTTATAAAGCTCCAAAATTGAGAAGAGCTAAATAAAAGCTATTTTGGATAATAGACTTTTCTTTCCTGCAACTGAGAGAAATAAAGATTCTATAGCAGAAGTATTATCAAGAATTCTTCTAAAAAGAGGTTGTGTTTTAGAAATTGGTAGCGGTAGTGGAGAGCATGCAATTAAATTTCAAAAATGCTTTCCAGAATTAACTTGGCAATCAAGCGATCCGGAAATAGTACATAGAAAGAGTATAAGTTCTTGGATTGATCATGAAGAATTAAATTTAAAAATGCCTCAACCTTTAGATATTGATGTAGAGAAAATTCCTTGGGAAATACCATCTCAATTATTGAATTCTATTCAAGGAATAATATCTATCAATATGATTCATATAGCATCCTGGAACTGTACAAAATCACTGTTTAACGAATCTGGCAATTTATTAAAAAATAGACAATTTTTGATGTTATATGGGCCATTTAAAATAGGTGGTAAGCACATTAGTCACAGTAATGAATTATTTGATATTTCATTAAAAATGCAAAATGAATCTTGGGGTGTCAGAGATTTAGGAGAAGTTAGTAAAGAAGCTTACAAGAATGATTTCATTGAAGAGGAGCTGATTAGTATGCCTGCTAATAACTTTTCGGTAATTTACAGGAAAGGATCTTTATAAAGGGATTATGAATAATTTTTTTCTGTAAAATTTTTATAAATTAAAAATTCATGAATTCAAATTAAACACTTTATTAATTTATATAATTATTTTGAGCAATTTTAATATCTTTTAAAAGAAATTATATTGATAACTGTCTGCTCCATTCTTTATGCTTCGCATCTAAGTCTGATACTTTATCTCCTAAACTTAATTGCTTTTCTAATAATTGCACTTTGGTAAGTGTTACTTCCTCAGAATAAAACTTGATTGGTTGCTTACCGTGTAGGTTGTCTCCGCTCATAACTACAAAAATAGAATCAATTTCTAATTAAGTATTTAAGATAAAAAAGACTTAATTTCTAATTCTTTTATATTATTTTCAGATTTGCGTAAATTAATGTGATATTAGAGTATTTTCAATAATTTGTTTTAATCTTTTTTTTGTAAGAGGATTGCCAAATATATCTTCCTTCATCGACATCTGATTTAACCGCAATACAATTACAAGCAATATTCCATAGAGCTTTATGTATTGGATCGGGATTAAAAAGATAGGCTTTATTGAATGCTTTTCTTATTGCAAGAGTAGCCTTGGTAGCATGATAGTGAGGAATAGTTGGGCATACATGATGAACTACGTGACTTGAACCAATATTATGATGAAGAATATTAATAATCTTCCCATAAGGCCTATCAATTGAAAGAAAGGCTCCTCTCATAAAAGAAAATTCTGAATTAGAGAGATGTGGAACGTCTGAATCTGTATGGTGAAGCCAAGTATATATAACTAACCAACAATTAACTACCAATAAAGGTCCAATATACATTCCAATTATTGGAAAGAATCCATGTTTGATAATAAAAATAATAAGTCCAACTATTACTGCAGCTACACCAATATCTGAAATCCAAACTTTTTTAGCCCACACAGCAGGCCACAATGTTTTAGAAAAAGGTTTTCTTGGCCAAAAATGATTTGAAGTTCCATATTTGAGCCCACCTGTACTTCCAGATAATAAGTAAGCAGGCCAACCAAAAATAAGATGTAGAACTAATTGGAGAATTCCATACTTAGTTTTGCCTAATTTACTTGAGAAAGATAGTTCCTTTTCACCTCCAACTTTTTCGCTAATTCCATTCCCATCGATAACTATGGGCACGTGAGTTTCTCCATTAGTTATATGATTGGTAAAACGATGATGTACTGCATGTGAACGTTGCCAAGAGAAATACGGAACTAATAATAATGAATGAAGTAAATATCCAGTAATGGTTTCCAAAGTTTTATTTTTTGAGAAGGCTCCATGACCACATTCATGGGCAATTACCCAAAAACCCATAGCAGTGGTTCCTGATAAAAGTGCATAAAGGATCCAAATCGGGATCATTCTTTGACTAAAAGGAATTGTTAATCCTATTGCGACAACAATTACCTGAATAATGATTGATTGTAAAAGATAGCCTAATGAAGTTATTGTTTGAGATTTAAAGCAGTTATTTGGAATAACATTTTGAAACTCTTTCATGCTTGGAATATCACTCATCTTTATTGAAAGTGCTTGACCTTTAAGGCCAGAAAATTTAATATCGCTCAAATTATTATGGGTAAGGATTTAGTTTTTAATAAATTTTAGTTTATATAATTTATTATCCATCAAAGACTCTTTTTATGAAAGTAGTATGTAGTTTCAAATGTTCAAATAGTATTAATTTGGGCAAGTTTTTGAAAATTAATTAAAATTTTTAAATCTTCATCAGTTATAAATTATTAGTAAATAATTAATAAAAACTATTTTATGGCAATCAATAAAACTAAATATAGAAATAAAGTAGAAGTAATCGCGAAGGCTGAAAGAGGTAAGATCAAACCAGTATTTAGCCATCTAAAAAATCTAATTTTTCTGTTAATTACTTTTACCATTTTTTTAAAAAGGGCTAATCTAAACTTATTGAAGCACCAAGGCTCCAACAAATAAACTTAACAAATTTCAATAACAAAAAATATTTAATATTTCCAATTTAAAATAAGTTCATCTGATCAGTAGGTTTTTTATTAATTTCTTCCATTATCCATCCAGAAGATGACCATCCCAACATTATGGGTATTAACCCTTTTAATTCATGAGCATCCTTAACCTGTTCAGTCCATTGTTCTTCGTATCCATTAGGAACAATAACTGGCATACGATGATGTAAAGGTTTCACTAAATTATTTGGTTCAGTTGTTAAAACACAGCAACTTTCTAACTCTGCTCCATCAGGTGCAGACCATTTGCTCCAAATCCCTCCTAACCAAAAAGTTTCATAATTCTCTTTCCTAATACGATAGTTTTTTTCAAAAAAACCACTTGCTGGTATTAAACATCTTTTATGTTTCCAACTTCCACTAAATAATTTTTTCTCTTCAACAGTTTCTGATCTTGCATTAAATGGTCTGGGTCTTGCCTTATCAAAAGGATCTTTAGCCCAAGGTGATATAAAACCCCATGACATAAAAGTTGTCTTAATTTTTCCTTCATTCTTAATTACAAGGACTGGATCATTAGGTCTAATTAAATTCTGTGTCTCGTATTTATTATCAAGCCCACTTGGATAGTCTTGTTTTAAAACTTTTGGTAACTTATTAAATTTAGTTTTAAGTTCAAATCTTCCGCACATATTAAATATTAGTATTTGATTTTTAAATTTTATTAGAAATTTATTTGATTGATTTAAAATCCTTTAAATAACTTTAAATAATAAATAATTTCTGATAACTCATTAATTTTTTGAATCTTTTCTTGGTTAAATTCATTGATTAATTTATTTAGTATCTCAATTTCTTTGGAAAAAAACATTAAATTACATTCCGCTTTTAGTCCTGAAATAGATCCGGCATATGAGTCTTCTACAACCCAAGATTTCCTTGGATCTACATCTAATAATTTTAATGCTCTTAAATAGGGCTCAGGAGAAGGCTTGCCATCAGAAATAAATTTATCATCTCCAAGAACCTTTGTCTTGAATAAATTTAACCAGGGATTTACAGAGCTTTTAATTTTAAAACTTTCACTACTACTACTTGTTACTAAAGCAATAGGTAATTTTGTATTTATACAAAAATTGATTAATTCTATTGCTCCCTTAAAAGGTTTTGCTTTAGTGAGTACTTTATCTACTTTTAATTTTTGAATAGTAAGTAATTCTTCTAATGGGCTTTCTTTATTTATCCATTTAAGGACTTTTTTTGCACAATCTATTCTCCTTCTTCCTTTTAATTCTAATAATTTATCGATTGACAAAGAGTGATTATATTCTTTTGCGGTTTCACTCCAGGCATTGGCTAGTAATGGTTCTGTATTTAATAGAACACCATCTAAATCAAAAAGAATTGCTTCTGGGAATTCCATCTTTGTTGAAATATTTTAGAAAAACTTTCATTTAATATAGTCTTTTTTTATTTTGGTATTAAATTACTTTTTGTCTTTCAATAATAATATTTTAGAAATCTAGATTAATTTTATAAGCCGCGAACGTATCTTTTAGGGTTCAAAGATTGCTTACGTGGCTTTACTAATATTGGCAAAATAATAACTCCGACAGTAAAAACACATATTGGAGCAACAACCATAAGTATAGATTCTAGAGACATTAATTTATTTTCAAATTTATATTACAAATAGCAGTATTTATTTTTTTAGTCATGCGTATTTATATCTAATAAGGCTATATCTTTACAACTTTTTATATTGTTAAGCAAAAGTGAAAAAAAGATTAAATATGAGAATTTCTTTAGATTTATATCCTAAATAACACCTAGTAAAATTTAATTGAGGAATTATTTTTATGAATAAAGATAAAAAATGGATGTTAATGACTTACTACTGCCCAACTCATGGTGAAGCAGGAAAAGTAGAACCCATACAAGTGACAAGGCAAGAAATTTACAATAAATTACATGATAAGACTAAATCTAAAAAGGAAATTAAATAACCTAAATTTTTGAAAACAGGTAAGTAAAGCTTGACAGAGATAAGTATAAATACTTCAAATAGAGTGTATCTTCAGAGACAAAAACGTCAGATATGCTTTAGTTTCCCTCATTATTACTCTAGTCAAAGGAAGGGGCTTGAGCATTTTTAGGAGACTGCATTATGCTTTACATATATTTAAATTGAAGATCTTAAGCTTCACAAAAAAAATAAATTTATAATTTTTTTTTGATAATTTATTAGAGTCAATTATTTCCCATGCTTCTGTAGCTGTATCAGCATATTTAAAAATTTTTAAATCTTCTTTGCTAATAAGCTCGAAATCAGCAAGGAAGTCAAAATTAATTAAATTATTCCAATATTTCCTGCCAAATAAAATTATTGGAATTTCACTTTTCATTCCCGTTTGACGAAGAGTTAATAATTCAAATAATTCGTCTAATGTCCCAAACCCTCCAGGAAAAAAAACAGCAGCAACAGAGCGCATGACAAAATGAATTTTGCGTAATGCAAAATAATTAAATTTAAAACAAAGTCCTGGAGTTATAAAAGAATTTGGGAATTGTTCATTCGGTAACTGTATGTTTAAACCAATAGACTTACAGTCTGCTTCAAAAGCGCCTCTATTCGCCGCCTCCATAATTCCCGGCCCACCTCCTGTCACTATTACATGAGAATTGCACTTATCATCTTGATTATTTATTGAAGCTAGTTTTGAAAATTCTCTTGCAGATTCATAGTAATGACTCATAGAAATTAAATTTTTTAACTTGTTAAATTTATTTTTAATTTAATAGATTCAGGACGTTTTTCTAATAAGTTTTTTACTTCATCGATTTTGATCTGAGCTGATGAGTTTTCGACAATTTTCACCTCCAAAAACGATAATAGTTGAGATGATATTTTGTTCTTCTAGTACTAATTCAGGCTTAGTTATTTCCAGCAGCATTCTTACACCTCTCATTTCGTCACTTCTAAGCAAATTAAGATCTTCCTGTGCAAGTTTGTAGGAATTCGAATCAAGAATTAAATTTAGATTTTTTTCTTTTTTATCAGTATTATTAAGCTTTTTTAAGTCATTAATATTGTTAATCATGGATTCAAGAATAAATATGTTTTTTATATAGAGAATGGATCTTTTTACTAATAGTTATTTAAAAAATATTAAATATAGTTTTTACTGTACCTATTTACCTATTCATCTAAATCGCATGTCAATTCACATTGATTCAGTTCAGAGGCAGAAATTCTATCCAAAATTCTCAGCATATCAATTTCAGAAAGATCTCCATTAGAGTTCCACTTTAGAGTTGTTTTTCTTTGAAGAGAATGTCTTTTATTCATTTTTATTTCCTCCCTTAAGATGAATTTCTACACATCTAGTAACACATTCTTGATGTCCATCAACAATGCTGCATGCACTAATGCATTCAAAATATGAATCTATGGTATCTTTTGCTGTTATTTGATTCGAAGAAAAAAACAACTCATCCATAATTTTTGTCCCTTAATTTGGAATGAGATATAGCATGACTTTAAAAAATAATTTTTGCTTTGTTAAGAAAAATTGGATAAATAAGTATTAGTTACTAGTTTTGAGTTTTGATTTTATAAAAAGGCAAAGGCTCAGTTTTCAACTTGTTTTATTGGATCTATTAAATACTTAAAAACTTAATCTTAATAATTTAAATTTTTACTTTTAGGTTTATTTTTTAGTAACTTCTCTGATTTAGATTTATAACTATCTGGGTCCCAATCTTGTTGGATATCTTTAATGAAATCAAAAATAAATTCATTAGGACATTCAAGTTCTTTGTGAAGATCATTTAATTTTTGATGTATGTATTTTTTAGTGCAAGAAATTAATCGATCTTTTTGATAATTTGTAGGTTGCCATTTTTTATTATTCATAAAGGTTATTTTCTACTTACGGATTTTATATTCCTCCAAGTGATATTAAAAAGTAAATCAGCATAAAGACTGATTTACTTTTTAAAAATTTTGTTAGATGATAATAATGTACTTTTTAGATTTTCAAATGAGATCAATTATTAGTTGGCTTTCTAAAATGTTAGAAAGCATGGCAAATGCTTTTATTCATCCTGTTAAAAATGATTTACCCCCATCTATTGGAGCTCACGCTTACAGTAGCATTCCTCTAAAAAGGAAAATGCGAAGAAGACTCAGCTAGTATTTAATTAATTGGTATTAGATTCTCGTTCTTGCTGTCCCAAATAATATATCTAAAACAATTTGGGAAATCACTTAATTTGAGAACTTTTGATTTTTGCAGTAAATGTAAATTTGCTTTATGACAAGCTCTTAAATTGTAATTAGGAATTCTTTCGGATAGATGATGAATGCTATGGAACGAAATATCAGCTAAAAACCAGTTTAACCAATTTGGGATATCTAAATTGCTACTGCCAGAAATAGCACCTTCGACAATATCCCAATTTTTTGTATTACTTGCATATGCATTTTCATAGTTATGTTGTATAAAAAAGATGCATATGAAAATTGCTGCTGAAAAAGTTAATATTAGAGAATAAAAAGTTAAGAAAAAAGCAGCTCCTAACCATTTACACATAATTATCCATCCACTTATCACAATAATATTGTTTGCTATTAGATCAAATAATTCATCAAAATTGTCTCCATAGTCAGAGAAAGGCGGCTTAATTCTCGATTGAATATTTAAAAGTCCTAAATAATTTCTTTTTTTTAATTTAATAAAAGTTTCTTGTATTAAAGATTTTATAAAATTAATAATAATTAGAATTAACCCCAATCTAGCTTTAATAACTAAATAAAAGAAACCACCAGGAAAAAGCATTAACCAATGTCTACTTACCTTATAAATAAGTTTTTCTCTTTTATTAAGAGCCTCATAATCTTCTAGGCTTAAAACATCTACAGGACCTTTGTAAATTTCCCAATTCCCATTATTCCTATGGTGGAATGCATGGTCATTAGCCCAAGGTTTATGAGGTATCCCATTTAATAAACCTAGACAAAAGCCAAAGAAGTTATTCAAAGAACGTTTTTCAAATAAGGAATTATGCCCGCAATCGTGCATTAATGAGAATGTTCTAGAAGATAAGAGGGTAAGAAAAAAAAGAATAGGAATAAGTAAAAACCCTTTTGTAATTTGTAAAAGAGGAGAATATATAATTTTAGAGACAATAAACCAAAGAGAAATTATCGGTATAAGAGTAGTTATTAACTGATAACAAGCTTTGGAATTATTTCTTTTAAGAAATGGCTTTAATATAAAATCTGACCTCTTGATTTTATTCATATAAACTTTTCTTTAATCCTCTTTAATTAGGATAGCTTAGTTATTATTTATCGTGGCAAAGTTTTCAATTTGCCGATATATGAAAACTATAGCCAATACTTCGTTATTGATTCATTTGATTGGAATTTATTTTATAGAATTACCCATATCTATTAAAGTTTTTTCTAATGAAATAGGTTCCCAATTATATATAGAAATAGTTTCCGTAATATCAGCGCCATAAGATCCTCTATTAACCATGGAAGCCATACTTTTCATCTCTTTATTAAATGGTGCTAGAGAATTTATCAATTTTGTAGAGATAAAGTTTTGAGGTGCTTTCTTGTAGCCATTTTTTCTTAAAATATTAGAAATTTCCATAATATTGATCCCTTGAGGAGAAGTCGCAATTATTCTTTTATTATCACTTTGGTTTTTTCTAAGAGATTCGACATGTAACTTGGCGACATCTCTTACATCTACGACAGTAAAATATGCATCTGGTAGTGCTGGAAATTTACCATTAATCATTTTTGAAATAAGTTCTGCCGAAGCACCATCATTATCATCACTTAGCAGTGGACCAAAAACCATCCCAGGATGAATAGTTGTCATTGAAAAAGAGTGTTCATTGTCATTATGAATAAAATCCCATGCAGCTTTTTCTGCAATTGTTTTACTTTTTACATATGCACCAACGTTTTTTGTTGTATCTGTCCAGTCTTCCGGCGAGCATAACTGCTTGTCATGCCCATACGCAATTGCAGCCATAGAAGAAGTTAGGACAACTTTTTTGACTTTAGAGGAATTTTTTGAAGCATTCAACGCTCTTAAAGTTCCCTCTAATGCAGGATTGATAAGAATAGATTCCTTTTTTGGCTCTTCGATAGTAAAAGGAGATGCAACATGAAGAAGATAATCACAATTAGAGGCTGCCTCATCCCATCCCTCATCATCTAGAAGGTCAAGTTTACAAAATTCCAGCTTATGATTATCTGAATCTTTATCAAGAGATTTTCTTACTTCATCTTCTCTATTCATATTTCTTAGAGATCCTTTGACAAGATAACCTGCTTTTATTAGCTCATGTATGCAGTGAATAGCAATAAACCCAGATGCACCAGTAACTAAAACTTTTTCCAAAATAATTTTGTTTTATTTCTACTTTTATTATGATCTATTAGTCTGCACAAAAATACAAAAGGATTTTTATTTATATAGTTTTTAGAACTTTATTTTGAACATAAGTATTTAAGAATTTAAAAACTAAAAAGTTGCTTGAATATTATTTTAACTGCCATAATGTCTACTTTTTCTTCTAGAGCGATCTTTTTGCTCCGCCTTGTTAACTCTAATTTCTCTACCCATCCACTCGACATCTTGTAAATCATCAATCGCAGTTTTCTCTGAGCTTTCGCTAGTCATTTCAACAAAGCCAAAACCTCTTTTTTTTCCTGAATCCCTCTCTAAAGGAATTGTACATTTTGTTACTTCACCATAAGTTTTGAAAAGGTCTTTAAGGTCTTCCTCTTCAGTTTCCCAGGATAAATTTCCAATAAAAATAGTCATAATTTAAAAAATATTTTGTAAAAGATGAGATGTCGCACCATATTAAATAAATAGCATATTTTAAAGCCTCATATATATTATTGATTGACAATTATGTTTGATTTTAGATTTAAATTCTAATTAAACTGATTATTTCTTTGTCTTGAAATCTAGAGAATAAATTCTTTAGACATTGTTCTTAATTGATCTAAATTTAGTTTATTTAAATAATTTATTATTTCACTAGAACTCTCTCTCGATTTAAGTTTTTGACTTTCGCAAATCAAACTGTTGGAGATTAAATCTATAAGATGTTGTTTGTCCATAACTTCTTATAAGCCATTTTTTTATATTAAAAACTAAAAATCTTGAATCCCAAACCTTATTACTATTGTTGTTTTTACTATTTTTCTAATTCTGAGACTATTAATCTAAAAGTAGTTTCTAAATTTCTTACTTAATTTTATAAATTTTTTAAATCTTGCTCTACTTTTTGCAATCTTTCATTTAATTCTTGCTTTTCTTTTAATAAAGATTTTTTCTTTTTTTGGAGTTCTTTATTAAAAGGTGAATTAAAGTATTTTTGATAAGCTAGAAAAAAGACTGCTAACGCTACAACAATACCAAGTGCTCCAATTATTAATAAAGGTGATGATGGGAAATCGTAAAAAGGTACTGAAGGCATTTGCTCTATAAACTTTTATCTTAGCTTTTTTTTGATTTAAATAATATAAGATAAATACCTAATATTTTATTTATTTAGTTTTTGAGATTAATAAAAAAGTCTTATTCAATTAAACAGCGAAATTTTCTAGCGTAGCTTATTAATAATCCTTCAAAATATAAAATGAGTAATTCTACAGGTGCCAAATAGATAATGACCAATAATTATTAATATAGTAAATATATTGTTAATGAAGAAAATAGTTAAAGAAGAGGATAAAAATACATCTGAATTATGGTTTAATTGGTTGACTAGAAAACTAAATTCTTATGAGGCTTTTAAAGATTTTGCCTCAGGTCAAAATCCTGAAGATGTAGCAGAGAATTTTGTTGAAATTAATAGTTTGGGGATATCCGATATTTTTGATAAATTTGATGAAGAAGATAAAGATACACTTGATCAATTTCAAAAGTTATCTGAATGTGAATGGCATGTATTCAGAATCCTAAAAAAACAATTAGAGTTCAGAAATAAAGTTACTTTTGTAGATTTTAAAAAAAATAAAAAAATAAAAAAATAAGTAAGTTAAATGACATAGATAAGCTTTATAAAACGCTTGAAATTTTTAGTACGGATTAATTAACTTTATTGTTCGGTTAGGCCATTATAATTAGGCTCAATGGAGACCATCTTTTTATTAGGTTATTAATAATTAAAAGATATTATGAAAAATTTGATTAGCTCCTTTTCTGTTCTTAATTTTAAAAAGAATTTGAATAAAAATTTAAAGGAAAATACTCTCGTTAATAAAGAAAATTTAGTTCATTACAGGAGGGATTTAGACTCTCTAGGTTGATAATCAAAATTTAAATAAATTTTGACTTCCCATTTCCAGATTTACCAAAACCAAGCCATATAAACCATACTATCCAGCCAAAAACTGGAATTAAATTTATAAATATCCACTCCCAGCTCTTTCCAAAGTCTCTTAACCTTCGAACATCAATAGCAATCTGAGGGACTATACAAACTAATCCATAAATATTAAAACCAAATGTTCTTAGAAATATTGGAATAGTAAAAATAGATATAATAATGTTTACTAATTGAACTCGCCACCAATCAGATCTTGTTGTTTTGCTATTAAAATTTGTAGCTTTAAACCAAAATTCTTGATAGGCATTCAAAAAATTCTTATACATAATCTCTAAATTTAATCATTTATTAAAAAACATTATTGTTCAAAGAGTATTCGCTTAAGAGAATTAATTTATGTATGCCTTTATTTTAAATAGGATCGAATAAATTCCCGTTGTTTTTAATTATGTTTTGATTTTGATTTTGATTTGGTAATGTACAAAAGCCGTCCTTACAAATAATATTTTCTTTTTCAATTTTCAATGACTGTGGAAAAGCCTCATCTTTTGAATTATTTGAAGATTCAATTTGCATATATATAAAATTAAAAGAAACATCATTAAATTAATAACTAAATTTATTTGAATAGGCAACAAAATTAATAATAATTATCTTTTACTTCTTTTTTTGATTTGGAAGATCTCTCCAAAATAGAGCCATGACATAAATAAATAAGGCAATAGAAAAAATATAAAGTAGAGAATTAAGATGCATCTTGAGTTTTCGTCAGAAACAATTTATCAAAATAAAAAATTAATCTAATTAATGAGTAATTTCTATTTAACTTAAAATAAATTTTAAACATAATTATAGTTTTAATTCTTTACTTTATAAAATTTACATTAGGAATAAAGGGAAATAAAAAAGTTTATTTAGTATTTTTACCCATCTCTTTAAGAGCCTCTTTACCTTCTTTAAGTGTTTTAGTAACTAACCAATAAAGAAATACGAGAATTAAAATGGCTAATAATATTAACGAAAAAGTCAATTTAAATTACAGTTATAAAATTATTTATTGAAAATTTTAAGATAATTAATTTAAAATTAAAAATTAATTTTTAGCTCCTGAATATGCAGGGATCATCATTCCACCATCTTGATCATCATTATCATCGTCAAATCCGCCACCTAGAAACAATTCAGCCAACACTAATATTGCTATAGGATAGAAACACCATAAGATTGCTGAGAAAGGGCTTATAGATGAAGTTGATGAATAAATTTCTGTCATGAATTAATCTTAAACAAAAAAAAAGATAATTGTGGATATTTTGATCTATTCCCTCTCCATTAAATTGTATAAAATAAAAAATGAATACCTGTTGAGAAAAGGGTTTTGAAAATAATTCTTTAGGAAATTATCTCCTTATTTGATTTCTAAATTTAAGTTTTTTACTTAAATATTTTCTACTAATTAATTAATATTGACCTCTTGATATATATTAATGTGACAAATGTTACTTAACAATAATTGTGAAATTTGGATTCGAAAACTATTATTTATTTTGATTTTAAAGTTTTTTATGTTCTCTTTCTCTTTTGACCCTTTAGCTGCAATTTTTGGTATAGCAGGATTAGTAGGGTTTGTTTTCTTTGTATCAGCGGCTAAAGGAACTTCAAGTATTAATACAAGTGCTAAAAAAGATATTTAAGTTTCAAAATTGAGAATAATATTAAATGTTATTTTAATTATCAATATCTTTTAGAAAGATTTATTAATCATTAATTATCCCATTGTTTAGAAATAAATATCAGAAAACTCTCAATGTCTTCTTCTGGGCAATTAGTTTGATTTTTTAAATTAATACATGTTTGTTTTATAGTTTCGAAGGCTTCTTTGACAGTATCGTTTTTTTTGATAACTTCGAAATATTCCTTGTCAGTGAAAGTCATAAAAAAATATATGTTTTAACAATTAATTTACTAATTTATATTAGCTTATAGAACAAAATTAGTTAATTTATGGGAATATTTTTTAAATCTATTCCCCTAATCTAAAGTGTTTTTTAAAACTTTTAATTATTTGCCATTCGCAAGACAGTCCTGCAGGAAATTCAACTAAGTCTCCTGATTTAATTAAGTAACTTTCTCCAGCTTCAGTCTTAATTTTTGCTTCACCTTCAATTATGTAACAAATTTCTTTTTCCCTATAAATCAAAGAAAAATTACATGGTTCGCGCTCCCAAATAGGCCAATTCTTTATTCCATACTGAATTATTAAACTGGCGCTGCATGGCGATTTAATAAGAATTTTCACCACAAAAATAACTTAATAAAGTCATTATAATTAAATTATCAAAATAAAATATATTTGAACAAGGTTAATTAATTTACAAATTTTTATTTATTTTTCTATTACTATCTAATAAATACTTTTATTCATGGACGAGCTTTCAGCCCTTTCTATTTCAATATCAATAGCTTCACTTGGGATATATTGTTTATTTTTCGCTTCAAGTGATGATGATGATCAAGATGGAGGTCACTTGGTAAAGTCGGCTCAAAAAATCAATTAATTTAGGTAAATAATATATTTAATAAGGACTTATAACCTATAAATCCGGCATATAAGCATGATAAGAAAATTAAATATACTTCAAAGATTCCAAGTGTCTTTTTCTTGAGAACTTTCATATTGAATAACGTTTCTAAGATTATTTTATTGATTGTTTTTTCTATTAACATGAGTATTTATTACATGGATTTAACTTTCATATAATTATCAGACATAAACCTAAAAATAATAATGTAGTAAAGAATATTATACCTTTTGTTATCTGTCCTTCTTCTTTAGTTGCGAAAAAAAGAGAAATTACTGGGGAGGTACTAAGTAAAGTCCAACCTATTCCTAAAGGAAGAGTCTTGAAAACAATTTGTTGAAGCAATATGCCTAAATTTGTTCCTAATAATATTGAGAGTAAAAATCTTTTTTGTTCATTATAATTTAATTTCTTTAAGAAAAAATTAATTCTAAATTTTTTTATTATTACTAAAAATATTATTGCTCCAAGTAACCTGATCTCTGTTGTTTGGAAAGGAGATAGATTGCTTTCTAAAAATACTTTTCGAGATAAAAGACCCCCAAACACAGCACATAAAACTGATAAAAATGGAAATACATGAACGCTTAGATTATTTCGTTCTGTAATGTTGGTCAAATTATTAACTATGAGATTAGTTCTCTGCCTAAGTAGAATGAAAAGTGAAATTGATATAATTAAAATACCTAGATAAGACCTAAATGCTAGGTTTTCATTAATAAAAATTTCACCAGACAATGCGGCTAATATTGGAGATAGTGTTTCAATAGATAAAGTTCTTCTAGTACCAATTAGCTGCAATGACTTTATATAAAAAGTATCTCCTAAACCTATTCCTATAACTCCACTAAATAACAGAGTAATAATAGATTTTAAATCATTTAAAACACTGAGATTGATAAATGCAGGAAGAAAAATCAGAAATGCGATTATATTTTTTACTAAATTAATATCTATGGATTTATACTTTTCGGTTTGTGAACGCCATATGAAGCATGCATAAGTCCATGATATTGCTGCTCCGAAGGCCGAAAAAATTCCAATCAAAACTAATAATTCTAAAAATTTTTTACTTTATAAATTGTGTTATTGCTAAAAAGAAAACGTATAGAAGAATAATAAAACCCGGCAGATACTGTATTAAAGACTTTAATTTGTTAGTTCCCATGATATTTAAAATTGATATTTATATTTAAATAATATAAAGTCTTCTTATAGTCATTAGAAGCAGATAATTTAAGAAATTAACATAAGGTTTAATAATAAAATTTGTAAGGTAATTTATAAATTAAGAAAATTCATAAGAACTTCATCAAAAAATTTATATTTTTCATATTTATATCTGAAGGCAGTATGTATTATGTTGAATCAATCACCAAGCAATTACTTTAATTTAATAATTATCTAATATAAAAATAAATTATCAATAATATGGAATTAATTAATAGAAATGATGTTTCGCTGGGTCTAGCACCATTTGACATATTAGGCTTTAAATCCGAAGAAGAACTTAATCTGGAAATTTCAAAGCTTATTAGGACTAGGAGCGAATTCGATAAAAAAAATAAAGAAATTTCTAATTAATACTTTTTAAATGCTTGATTCAAAAAATTTTTTAAAAATTAGTTTTTCTATTTGGATATAAACTTTCTAACTTTCTTCTCCTTTCGGTCTTTGCGTTAATTCTCTCTTCTTTCTCTTTTTTCTTTATTTCATCGTTTATTTTATTTTGTCTATAACCTATCCAAAGAAGTACCCAAACTACTGAAGTTAATAACAAAAGAGCAGTATATTGGCCCGTCATTGGAAAGCTAGCTTCAGAATATTTGACGTAGGAAAATAAATTAACCATCTAACTAAAATAATATATAAAAGATATTTGCGTGTTTATATAAACTATAAAATTTAAAATGTCTTTAATTTATTATTCTCCATATTTCAAGATAATTTAGTCTAAGAGTTGAATTTTTTATTTAAACGCGTTTTTTTTTATAAAATTGAATTGCTATCATCAGATTAAGGAAATATTGAGAGCCTACATTTTTGAACCCTTTTGATTTAGTAGTAGTTGGTGGTGGAGCCGCAGGTTTCATGACGGCAGTAACAGCCGCCGAAAATGGTGTTAAAAGGATAATAATTCTTGAAGGCTCCTCAAAGCTTATGGAGAAAGTAAGAATAAGTGGAGGTGGTAGATGCAATGTAACTAATGCATCATGGATACCGAATGAGTTAGCAGAAAATTATCCTCGAGGTGGGATTAAGCTTTTGGAATCATTTAATCGTTTTGCGGCTGGAGATGTATTTGATTGGTTTGAGAAAAGAGGATTGAATTTAAAGATTGAAGCTGATAATAGAGTATTTCCAGTATCTGATTCATCTTTAGATGTAATAAGTTGCTTAAAAAAAAATGCAATAAATAAAGGTGTAGAGATATCAACTAAATTTTTTGTTAAAGAAATTTTAAAAACTTCAGATAACCTTTTTACTATTTTCAATAGTGAAAAAATTTCGATAATTGCAAAAAATATTATTCTCTCTACTGGAGGTCATCCTAGTGGACATAAATTAGCTAAAAATTTTGGCCACAGCATAATAAGACCTGTTCCGTCCCTTTTTACTTTCTCCACAAAAGAAAGAAAATTGAATGAGTGTAGTGGTGTTTCTATTAAAAATATAGATATTGAAATTCAACTAAATAACAAATCTTTCAAAAATAGAGGAGATTTACTTATAACTCATTGGGGATTTAGCGGCCCTGCTGTCCTAAAGCTCTCTTCGATAGCTGCGAGAGAATTGTTTGACCAAAAGTATAAATTTAATTTAATAATTAGATGGTCAAACCTAGAATATAAAGAGTTAAAAGAAAAAATTGATAACCTGAAATTTAATAATGGAAAATTAAACTTAATTAATTTAAGACCTCTACCTTTGTTAACAAAGAGGTTGTGGGTGTTCTTATTAAATAAAATGGAAATTAATAAAGATAAGAAGTGGTCAGATCTTCTTGCAAATGAAAGAGAGAAAATGATAAATAGCCTATTGAAAGATAAATATATTATTTCTAGTAAAGGCCCCTTTGGTGAAGAATTTGTCACCTCTGGAGGTGTCTCAATCAATGAAGTTAATTTTAAAAGTATGGAAAGTTTAATATGTCCAGGTTTATTTTTTTCTGGTGAAGTTCTAGATGTTGATGGAATCACTGGGGGTTTCAATTTTCAACATTGTTGGACTAGTGGATGGCTTGCAGGACAGTCAGTCTCAAAGTTATGTAGCAAAGTAACAAATTAATAAGTTTATCTTCTTTTTATTAAGTATTGATCGATAAAAGTTTTTTAAACAGAGATTAATTTTAAAGTTGAAAAACTCAAAAAGAATGATGCAAAATCTAATTCCTAAAAAGGAAGAAGAAGAAAGAAGGTTAAAAGCATTAGCTGAATATAGAATATTGGGGACTAAACCAGAATCCTGTTATGACGAGATTACAAAAATAGCAGCTTCAACATGTAATGTTCCGATATCTTTAATGACCTTAGTTGATAAAGATAAGCAATGGTTTAAGTCAAAAGTGGGCCTCCAAATTAATGAAACAAGAAGGGATTGGTCTTTTTGTACTCATGCTATTCAAGAAAATAGCCCATTAATTATTCAGGATGCTTTTCAGGATGAAAGATTTATCAATAATCCCTTGGTAACTGGTGATCCTAAAATTAGGTTTTATGCTGGGTTCCCTCTTAAAAATAGAGATGGTAATAAACTTGGAACTTTATGTGTTATCGATCGGAAGCCGGGTAATCTTTCTCCAAAACAATACAATGTGATGGAATTATTATCTAAGCAAATAGTTTCTTTTTTGGAGTTAAGAAAGAAATCTCTCAATTTATTAGAGGCTTTATCTAATTTGCATAAACAGGAGGGTATATTATCAGTCTGTTCATATTGCAGAGAAGTCAAAAATAATGATGGTGATTGGATGCATTTAGAAAAATATCTATCAAAAATAAGTGATATTAGATTTAGTCATGGTGTTTGTGATGTTTGTATGGAAAAACATTTCCCAGATGTGGTTGAGGTCTGGAATAAAAAAGATTCTTTTGAGGAGGGACAAAAAAGGTTCCTGAAATCCTAAAATCTAAAAATTACTTTTTTACTGAAGGCATTTCTGGACTAATATATATTTAAATAGCTAGAATTGTATAAATTTAGACTTGCAAATGTTACTAGGAACTTTATTTACGGGTGAAATAGCTAAAAGTGCATTAGTTGCTTATATCCATTACCTGGGAATCATACTTTGTTTTGGATCTCTTTTATTTGAAAGGCTGACTTTAAAAGTTGATCTTAATAGAAATCAAACTATTTCAATGGTTGTTGCAGATGTTATTTATGGTTTAGCTGGGGTTGCAATATTGGTTACTGGAATTTTACGGGTTAAATATTTTGGACAAGGAGGTGATTTTTATACAGAAAATCCAATTTTTTGGATTAAAGTCTCTCTATATATTTTGGTTGGATTATTATCTTTATACCCAACAACAACTTATATCTTGTGGGCGATACCCTTGAGTAAAAATAAATTACCTGAGATCTCAGAAAAACTTGTAAAAAGATTTAGATTTATTATTACAACAGAATTAGTAGGTTTTGCAACTATTCCTCTTTTCGCGACTTTAATGGCGAGAGGAGTGGGTCTAGGTTGAAAAAATCTTTATGGAAAGAAGTTGTTTAATAAGCACAAATAAAGAATATAGATGGAGTTTAAGTTTTAAAATAAATAAATCAAAAAAAGAGATAATTTTCATAGGTTTAAATCCCTCCCTTTCAGATTTAAATTATATTGATAATACAACGAGGAAAATAATCAAAATCTGCAAAAACTATAATTATGGAAATATTAAAATAATAAACCTATTCGCTTTAATTTCCAAAACTCCTGATAAATTATTCACTCATAACAAACCTGTTGGCTATTTAAACAATAAGTTTATAAATAAAAGTTTAAAATACTGGTCTGAAAATAAAAATTGTCATTTGTGGTTGGGCTGGGGCAATAAAGGGATCTTTCTAAATAGGAATTACAAAATTTCTAAAAAAATAATTAATTTTTATTCAATAAAAAAAGATAATTTTGTGAATCCTTTAGGTCCGCTTTTTATAAAAAAAACAAAAAAACAAAATCCTATACACCCGTTATATTGCTCTAATAATTCAGTACTTCAATCAGAATCTTCATTAAATTTATCGTGATGTAATAAGAGCTAATGCTATTCTTTTAAAAATATGTTAACTTTTAGGAAAATATAAAATATGAGATGAAAATCTCTAAACAATTACAAAAGCTAAAGAATTTAAATGTTAAAGCAGAAAACTGTTTAACAAGAGATGAGGCAAAAAAAATTATTAGTAAAGCAACCAAAGCACAAAGTAAAATAACTTTCTAAATATAATTTTTCTAATTTTAATTTCTCTCAACTCCTATAATTAGACTCCTTCCGAAAGATAAATGAAAGTTTTATAAATTTTTCATAAATAATTATATGGCTTTAAATATTCTCAAGTTCAGAAAATCTAATGAAAGATTTAAATCAAATAGAGAATGGCTTGATTCAAAACACTCATTTTCTTTTGCAGAACACAGGGATCCAATCTGGGATAATTTTGGAAAAATTAGAGTAATTAATGAAGATATAATTTCTCCTAATTCAGGATTTAATACTCACTCTCATTCGAATATGGAAATAGTCACAATAGTTATAAAAGGAGAGATTACACATAGAGATTCATTAAATAATTTAGGAATAATTCATGAAGATGAAGTGCAGGTTATGTCTGCAGGAACAGGTATTACTCATAGTGAAAAAAATGAAAAAAATACAGACTGCAAATTATTTCAGATATGGATATATCCGGATATTCAAGATCTCACGCCTTCATATAATCAAATTTCGATAAAGAATACTTTTGGAAATAATCTTATTATTGATTCTTTAAAGAAAAACAAATGTCCGCTTTTTATAAATCAAGATATATCTATATGGCGATGTAAATATAACCTTTTAAACAAAAAATATTTACCTTCAGAAATAGAAAAATTTAATTGGATTCAAATAATAGAGGGTGATTTGTTAGTAAGAGATAAAAATAATAAATCAAGTAAAAAGCTTTCTTCTGGTGACGGTTTGGGATTTGAGATTTCTAATTTCAGAGATATAGATATTCAATCAGATACTTACGTCGATATGCTTTTATTCTCTATGCCAAAACTATAATATTTAGTCTAAAGAGTCTTTTTTGAATGCGTTTAGTGCTTGTAATGCCATATTTAGATGAACTTCCATAGCACCCAACGCAATTAACGAATTAGAAGATTTATTTTTTAATAAGTTTTTATTTCGTTTAGAAATTGTCTTAATGACATCTTTAGTTACGATCTCCCAATTATGTATTAATTCATCAAATTCTTGTTTTTCTAAGCTTTCAGTATTTTTTTTATCATCAGAGGCATTAAGATCTTTTTGTGCATTTAACATCAAATAAGTTAATTTTTTATGGCTTATTGCTTGAGGTAAATTGTTAGATTCACTCATGTTGCTTTCAAATCATTACTTTAAATTTAACTAAATAAGAGGAAATTTGCTAGTAGTGGATTGGTTGTAATGACCGACCTGGAATAAGTCCAACTAAATTTTTAATGCGCGAAAAACTTTATATTGAATTTTTCATGGATTAATTTTTTAAAAATATCTCCTCTTTGTTCATAGTCTCTAAATTGATCAAAACTCGAACATGAAGGAGAAAATAATAAAGTTTCAGCTTGATTATTTTTTATATAAGAATAGGCGTAGTTGATTACTTCTGAAAGATCATTAAAAGTTAAAATATCATTCTTAAATCCTCCCTCAAGGATCAATTTTTTTAAGGTTTGCGAGCTTTCGCCAAAAAGAAATACAGCTTTTGCTTTTTTATTAATAATCTTTACCCACTCAATAGAATCGCCATTTTTTAATCTACCCCCAGAAATTATTATGGGAGAACCTTTAATTGCATTGATACCTGCTACGGAAGAGTCAAAATTGGTAGCCTTGCTATCATTAATTATTTCGAGTTCATCATGTTGGAATATTGTCTCCATTCTATGGGGAAGTTGTTCATAGCTAAGTAAAGCATTCTTTATTCTCTCAGGGGATAATCCAATTTTCCTTGCAGCTGCTACAGCTAGTAATAGATTTTGAGTGTTATGATTACCTTTCAATTTGAAATTCTTTAAACTCAATAATTTTTCCCTTCTCTCCACAATAAAGTGTTCATTATTTATCCAATAATCACAGTGATCTGTATCTAATTCGTTAGAATTTGTAGTTATCCATATTCCATTTAAAAGTGATTTGAAATTTTCTTTTAAATATTTATCGTCGTAATTATAAATTCTAAATTCTGATTGTTTTAGTAAGCTATTTTTTATCTCGAAATAATTATCAAGTGTTTTGTGACGGTCAAGATGGTCGGGAGTAAATGTTGTCCAAATTCCAATTTTAGGTTTAATGCAATCTGTCGCTATTTCTATTTGAAAACTGCTTAATTCAGCGACTATCCAATCAATATTTTTGCTTTTTGTTGAGTAAGCAATTTCGCATAATGGAGTCCCAATATTGCCTGCAAATGGGGCGAATAAATTATTTTCTCTTAGTATATGACTTAATAAGTGAGTAACTGTAGTTTTCCCGTTAGTGCCCGTAATTCCAATCCAATTTATATTCTTTAAACTTTCCCATGCGATATTTATTTCACCTATTACAACAATTCCTCGTTCTTTAAGTTTGATTATTGTTTTATGGTCAAAGGGGATAGCTGGACTTACAACAATAGACTCAATTTGTTTAAGACATGTAGAAAACTCATCAAATAAAAATTGTTTATTTAAGCAAACTGATATATCGATTTTTTCTAGTATTTCCTTTGTTTCTAAAAGTTCTTTATTTTCTTTACTTTCCCAGACAATAACTCTCTTTCCAATACTTCTTAAATACTTTGCTGCCCAAAAACCAGATCTTCCTAACCCAATAACAAAATTTATTTTTTCTTCCTTTTTTGAATTATTTTTAATAGGCATTAAATTTATAATTAAATTGAAGAGTAGATATTAAATGGTCTATCTAATTATGAAAAATTCTTTAAAAACTAATCTAATTTCTAAATTAAAATTAATAAACATCTTTTTAATTATTTTTGGATTTAATTTAATAGATATTGAATTGAAAGCTCATCTTAGAGGTTCTTATTCAACTGAAAGTGAAGCCAAAGAAAAAGCTAAAGACCTTGGTTGCTCTGGAACATTTAAAATAAAAGATATGTGGATGTCTTGTGAAAGTGAAAAAGATCTTCACAAATACCTTAGAAAAAATAAATAATGTATAAAACTAAAACAAGAAAACTTCACAGAAGTATTACTCTTATAGCAGTAATTCCATTATTAATAACCGTTCTTAGTGGAAGCTTATATTCTTTATTTCAATATTTTGGATTGGATTTCTTTTGGCTTATGAAAATTCATACAGGAAATTTTTTCTTTATAAATCTACAACCTCTTTTTACACCTGTTGTAGGTTTACTAACAATATTTGCAATAATTTCTGGTTTATTTTTATTTCCAAGATCTAAAATTAAATACCCAGATTAATTAAATGAAAGAAAATATTACTGAATTATGGTTTTCTTGGTTCTATAAAAATTGGGAGAAAAATGCTCCTGGGAATTTGATTGATAAGGGGTTATCTCCATCACAAATTGCAGAGAGATTTGTAAATGAAAATCATAAAGAATTTTTAGAAATAGCCAATAAATTTGATGAAGATAATTATCAGGCTTTAAATGAATTTATGAAACTTTCAGAAAGTGAATTGCATATTCTGAAATATTTTTTGAAGTTGATAAAACTAAAAAACTCATAAAAAACTACTAAGTATTTCCATACTCTTATCCCATAGATTTTTTCTTTCTTTCTTATTTAGAGCAAATGGTGAAGTTGGAGATAATTTTGGATGGCCTCTAAAATTGAATTTAGGCCCATAATGGTCTCCTCCCTTTGCTCCAGGAGAAGTAGCAGCAAGTAATTGAGGTAAAGCACCCATCTCTGCCGATTGAAAAATTGGACTAAATAGTTCTAAAGAGAAAGTTTCAATTGGACTTGGTTTTGGTTTCTGTGCAGAAAAAAGATTTGTTTTTGCAATACCTGGATGGGCCGCCAAGGATAAAATATTTTTTTGCTCTATTTTGTCATTTAACTCTAAAGCAAACATTACGTTAGCTAATTTACTGTTAGCGTATGATTCCCACTTGTTATAGTAATTTTCTGCTTTAAGGTTATTCCACCCAACTTTTCCAAAGAACTGAGCCCCTGAAGTTACTGTTACTATTCTAGAGTTTTCTTTCTTTTCGATTAAAGGAAGAAATTTTAGTGTTAAAAGCATATGTGCTAAATGATTGACCGCAAATTGTATCTCAAAACCTTGTTTGCTTAATGTTTTTGGCGGATGCATTATACCTGCATTGTTAATTAGCAAATCTAAGTTCTCAAACTCACTTGATATTTTTAATCCAATTTCACTTACATTATTTAAATCTGAAAGATCTAGTTCTACAGGAGTAAACTTACCTTTAGGATTTAGCGACTTTAATTTATCTATAGCCGAATTAGCCTTTTCTAAACTTCTGCAAGCAAGTAAAACATGTGCATTTTTTTCTGCTAGAGCTTTAGCGGTGTAATAGCCAAGACCACTGTTTGCGCCAGTTATAAAAACTGTTTTCCCATCTAAATTGGGAATATCTGATATGGTCCAATTAGAATTTTTATTCCTGGAAATAGTGGCAGTCATTTTCTAATTCTTCTTAAAAATATTGAAACTTGATTAAAAAATTAAGTTTGCTGAATATTTTTTATCGTAAATACTTATGCTAAGGATCGTGAGTAATTAAATGATTACTCTTTTTATAATTAATTAGCTTTTATTGATTAATTTTTAATTGCATATTGCCATTCATTGTATTTTGAAAAATTTGTTTCTCTAAGTAACTGCAATTTTCTGCTATTAATTTTGATGACAATTCCATCAGTTGGGTATTTAGAAAATATTTTTCCATCTAACCATCTTTTTCTAAATAACTCGACTTGGCTTGTGAAATTTGTGAAGTAACTGTGAGGGGTGATAAAGCCACATTTTTTAAGATAGTTAAGGGTTTCATACTGGTTAAGTCTTCCATTAAGTATTTGGAAACAGCAAAAGCTGAAATTTTCTGTAATCCTTTTTTTATTGTTGAGGAATTCGCTTGTAATTTTTTGGGAAAAATAGGGAGTTTCATTTGGGGCATAAAGCTCACCTCTAACTTGAAAATCTCGTTGGATAGGAAGGCTATTGGGGACATCTTTAATCTTTTCAATTTTGTTTGTGACATCAAATCCTTTTCTTGTAATGGCTTTATTAAACTTGCCATTTATGTATTTAATTGCAATTGCGCAACCATCAATTTTTGGTTGAATACTCAATCTTGTATTTTTTAATAAGCTATTCAAAAACTCTTTATGATTATCTTTAGGTAATGAGTTTAATAATAAATTACTTCTTTGATTAAAATAATCACAGTTTGGATCTGTACGAAGTAAGTTTCTTTCAAGTTGATCAAATGCTTTGTCAGATATAAGAGCATTTCCTATTCGATATTGTTCATCAAGATATTTAACATTTTTTTCTAATAATGAACCCATAATATTTCTTGGATAATTTTGAAAATATTTTTTAGGAGATTTTTTACTTAAGTCAAGGATTTATAGATTCAAATTTGACTTTAGGAGTAAAAAAATTGGCTTGACCATATTTATTTTCCTATGAGGAGTTCACTTGAAAAGTATAAAATGTACTCATTGAAGGTTTAAATTAAATACTTCAATAAAACATTTTTTCAGAAAATTGTTTCAAGGTTTTTAATGATTAAATAAAAAATTAAAAACCTTTATTTAGTTAAGCCCATACAATTTAGAAAAAAAGTTTTTAGCATATATAAAAATGCCATTACTGTTAGATGCTCAGGAAAAGTGGGACGATTTTTTAGAGAATAAAATCACAAACTACGAGAAACTGCGTAATTTTGATTATGGCCCAACAAATAAAAGCTTCGTTTCAAAATTATCACCTTATATTTCTCATAGGGTTTTATTTGAATACGAATTGCTTGAAAAGGTTAAAAAGAAATATCATTCTCAAAAGATTAATAAATTTGTTGAAGAGATTTATTGGAGAATTTATTGGCAAGGTTGGATGGAAAATAGACCAAAGGTGTGGTGTAATTTTATTTCAGAAAAAAATTATGAATTTGATTTTGAAACCTATGAAAAAGCAATAAATGGAAACTCAGAATTAGGTTTTTTCAATTCATGGGTTAATGAGTTAAAAACTTATAATTACTTACACAATCATACTCGTATGTGGTTTGCTAGTACTTGGATTTTTAATTTAGGTCTGCCCTGGCAATTAGGTGCAAGTTTTTTCTTTAAACATCTTTATGATGGAGATGCTGCCTCGAATCTTTTGAGTTGGAGATGGGTTGCAGGATTACAAACAAAAGGAAAGCAATATCGTTTTTCACCAGAAAATCTCAGAAAATTTTCAAATAATAGGTTCAATGTTGAAAAGATTAATAATAGGCAAATCTTTCTTGAAGAAAAAAATCAAATCCCACTTGATGATGAGATTTATAAAAGCAATATGGAACCAAAGTCAAAAACTCTTATATTATTTGAAAACGATTTACATGTTTCAACTCTTGAAAATATCTTACGAAATTATAAGAGCGTTTTTATTATCCTACTAGGCAATGCTCAAAGAAAAATAAAATTATCTGAAGCAGTTCTGAGTTTCAAACAACAAATAGTTCTTGAATTCATAAAGCAATTTGATAATGTTACTCAAATTGATCCTTTAAAATTAAAAGAGACATTGGTCGATATTGATCAGCTAGATATGGTTTATCCTGGTGTTGGTGAAAATAACGATTTTATAAATAGTTTTAAGAAGTTAAATAATAAGGTAATTTTTAATTTAGTAAGAGATCAAGACTTATTTGCATGGAAGTTTGCCAAAAAAGGGTTCTTTAAATTCAAAGAAAATATACCCAAAATTAATCAATATGTTTTTCAAAATTAGTAATGGAAATTTTTGAAAGGTAATAGCTTTTTAAAAAGAAAAAAATTTTGAAATACGCATATTACTAAGTATAAATACTTAATTAAAGATCAGTTTTATGGTTTAATCCACGATGAATAATGTGGCTAGTTATTTTTACTTAAGAAATACATCTAATAGTGCTTTCAACAATTCTTACAAAATCATTCAGCAAAGATACAGCTTTATTAATTCTAAGAGTAATTACTGGTACAGTTTTAATTCACCATGGATTTGAAAAGCTAGCTAACATAGAGAATTTTGCTGATGCTTTTGTCAGACCTCTACACTTACCTTTCCCAATATTTTTATCATATGTAGCGGCATTTTCAGAAATTGGTGGAAGCTGGTTATTAATACTTGGTTTAGCTACACGATTCGGTGCGTTAGCAATAGTTGGTACTATATCTGTTGCTATATATCATGCTCTAGTAACATCAGGTTTTAATATTTTCTTGTTAGAACTTTTACTACTTTATTTCGCTTCAGCTACCTCAATAGCATTAACAGGTCCTGGAGATTTCTCAATTGATGAAGTAATCATAAGAGTATTGAGATCTGAATCTGATGATGAAAATATTCAAGAAACAGTGATAAATAAAGCTAATACTGATAAATCAATCAGTTCAGAAGATTTAACTAACAAAGGTGGTATTTTCCAATTCCTACAAGCAAACTTACTCTCGGATACTTCAAATTAAATTTTTGGATAAAGACTATCAATAAATTCCTGTTTTTTTTGTGAGGAATTTATTTTTTCAAATCTAATTTTTAAAGTAGCCTCAGATAAACTCAAGAAGAGTCCCAAAGCCGTTACCCAAGATAAAAAAATTAGAGGATTCTCAGGAATTTCAGAGAAATTCATATGTTTAATATTTCTTTTCTAAAACTGACCGATCTACTTAATTTTTTCAACCTAAGTAAACAATTTAGAAATATTTTATGGATTTATTTCCATTTTTTCCCAATTATTTTCCTTATGCCAGACATACCTCTTGTGGATAGGCGTTACTAATTTAAGGAGATCTACAGAATAAATTTCAAATTCTAATACAACAAAACTTTCTGGTTTATTTAAATCACTAGAAATTATTTGAGAAGTGCAAATATTTTTATTAATCTGTTTTCCTGGATGTTGCCAAAACCAAGTTGATTTGGATCTATCTGATAAAGAATCCCAATACTTCATGTTTTCCTTTAACTCCCTCATTTTTCCTTTAAATCTGAATTGTGATTTGCTTTTATAAAAAAGCCATAAAACTTCTGCGTTGGGATTTAATTTTAATTGAGCAACTTTTTCGCTGCGACTATCAGTAAAAATAAGGATTGAACTTTCAGTTTGCCATCCTCTAAAAACTACCGTACGTAATCTAGGTTCGTTATTCCCGTTAATAGTACAAAGCTGAAACCACCTACTTGAGGGTAATTTACCTTCTTTTTTTCTCGCAGCCTTTAACTCCTGCCTCCATATTGGAATTTTAATTTCCTTCATTAAATTTGGGTAAAAGTAAACCACTTATTCGCTTATATTCTGCAAATGAAGCATATTTTGTAAGTGATTTGTCCTTTTTTAGCATTCTTGGTAGAAAGACTCCAAAGAAAAATAAAGCAAGAATAGCAAAGGGTATAAAACTCACAGAAAGGATGGCAAATGATAAATAAATTAGTATTTCACCAAGGTAATTTGTATTTCTTATATTTTTAAAAAATCCATCTTTAATAAGTTCTTTTTTGATTTTAAGAGTGAAATATTTTTGAGCATCACTTGCAAAATGGAGAAAAACACCAATTATATTTATTGAAATAGAAGCTGCAATTATGGGATATGAAACTGATTTTTGGGAGGAAATGAGAATAAATGGGGCTATCCAGTAACTACCAAGAAAAATAAACCCGGTAATTGAAGTGATTAGATTTATTTTTTCTTTAAAGTATGGATCTGGAAATATTTTTTCTTTTAACAACCAAAGTATTCCATAAGTTCCATGCAAAGATAAATAAACCCATGCAGCAATTGAATAATTTTTATAAAACATCATTAAACCCGCTACAACAAACACAGTTAAACCTTTGTGCAGGTTAATTATTTGATTAAGTTTCATTTTCTAATTAATCTAAAAAACGAAAGTATTATTTGTGGATCTTATTGCATTCATCAATAATCTAATGGGCGATACTGGATTCGAACCAGTGACCACTACCTTGTCGAGGTAATGCTCTACCGCTGAGCTAATCGCCCTTTTGAAAAAGTTAAATATTTAACCTCCCTATATGAAAATAGCAGCTCAAGGATTCATTTTCTTAGCAACTTAATTTTCCATCTTTCTCTTTTGGTTATTTCTAGATCTAGAATTTCAATAAATCCTTTGTTATCAAGTTGAAGTTTGTCACCAACTTTCAAACTAATAGTACCTTTCTTTACTGTCTTACCATTTAGTTTAAGCATTCCAGTTTCTATCCTTTCCAAAATTTTGTTCCTAGAGATCCGGAAACCTGCAGAAGCTATTGCATCTATCCTTGTTGAAGCCTCTACCGTATTAATTATTTTTTTTGATCTCCCAACAGGTATTTGTAATTCATCTAAACCAACTATTTTTATTTTTACTTTTACATCCCTTAGGGTGAAAATCTTTTCATTTAAGAATTCAATTTTTGAATCGTCTATTATTCCTTGAGCTCCTCTATCTCCTGTGGTCCAAATATCACCAATTCTTTCTTCCCTCAATCCATTATCCACTAATAAGGATCTAAAATCGTCCTGAGTTGCGTTGTCAAATAAAAAATTACCATTAATTTGAATACCTTTCGCAGGGAAATCTTTAATTAGTTCATTTTTCTCTGGGATATTATCTTCTCTAAAACATGCAATCTTGGATCTTTGGGCTGAGTCATATCCTCCAAAAACAAAAAATTTAAAATCATTTAAATTTTCAAATTCTTTCAAAATTTCTTCACACACAAATGTTGAATTAAACCCGGTCCAATATGTTTGCCAATGTTTTAAAGATAAATTAGAAATATTTATTAATTCCTCAATTTCTTTTTTGTAATTTGAATTTATTAATAATTCCTTCAAGTCAATCATTTAGCCTTCTAAAAAAATTATGTCTCTAGGGTCTGATTGTTTTATTAAAGCCCAGGGTAATTCAGTTCCTATTTGATTTTCAAGAAGAACCAGCCATTTACCTTCTTTATTGAAATCAATAATAGATCTCAACTCTTTATTTCTATTAACGTTAATACTTGCTGAAGATACAATGCTACCTAAATATCCAGAGCCCATACCCAAAAGCCCACCCATAAATGATTCGCCTATATTGTTTAATCCAAGGAAGCTAAAAGTGGATAGGTTTGTCATATTAGAAAATGCTATGCCTGCTATAAAACCAAATGGCATAAGCCAGTTGCGCATATTTTTCTGTCTTATCTTTCTATCAAGTTTTGGATTTAGGATTCTTATGTTTTCAATTTCTTCAGATTTAAAGAAGCTATTTGTGGATAAATTCAATAATTGTTGTTGTTCAGGAGTTGTTTTTTCTTTAGATGGCAAAATTAATAAACATTCTGTTAGAAATAATGACTTATCCCTAAAAACATTTAATAGATCGAGACATTTTTCTAGCTCATTAAATATCACTATACTTTTAGTCAATTTTCATGCCTCAAATGTTGGTTTGTTGATTCAAATTAATAAAATAAGATATCTCTACTATAGATTAAGTTAAAGTAAAAAAATTAAAGAACAACTCTTTAAATGACAAAAGTTCTAATTACAGACCCAATTGATCAAACGGGAATTGATATTCTTTCCCAAGTCGCTCAAGTTGATCAGAAGATAGGAATCTCGAACTCTGAATTGGCATCTATTATCCATGATTATGATGCTCTTATGATTCGTTCTGGCACTCAAGTTACAGGAGATATTATTAATTCTTCTAAGAAACTAAGAATAATTGGTAGAGCTGGGGTTGGGGTAGATAATGTGGATGTTAAGGCGGCTACTCAAAAAGGGGTTCTTGTTGTTAATTCTCCGGGAGGTAATACCATAGCTGCTGCCGAGCATACAATTGCAATGATGTTGGCATTATCAAGAAATATACCAATTGCTAACAGTAGTACTTTTTTGGGTAAATGGGAAAGAAAAAAATTTGTTGGTAATGAGTTGTTTAAGAAAAAGCTAGGTGTTGTAGGTTTAGGAAAAATAGGAACTCATGTCGCAAAAGTTGCTAATGCTCTTGGAATGGATGTTTTTGGATATGATCCATTTGTTTCTTCAGAAAGAGCACAACAATTACAGGTCAAATTGTCCGAATTGAAAACATTATTTGAGGAATCTGATTATGTAACTTTACATTTGCCGAGGACTGCAGAAACAGAAAACTTAGTAGATATGAAGGTGCTTAAAAGTATGAAAAAAAATGCAAAATTAATAAACTGTGCGCGTGGTGGAATAATTGATGAAGAAGCTTTAGCTGAGGCACTTAATAATTCATTGATAGGTGGAGCAGCTATTGATGTTTTTGCTAAAGAGCCATTAGACTCCAATTCGCCATTACTTAAAGTTGATAAAAATTTAATCCTTACTCCTCATTTAGGAGCATCAACTAGGGAGGCACAAGAGAATGTTGCTGTGGATGTTGCTGAACAAATAAGAGATGTTCTTTTGGGACTTTCTGCACGAACAGCAGTAAATATTCCGGGTTTAAGTCCTGATATTATGGATAGCCTTAAACCTCATTTGCAATTAGCTGAAACAATGGGCCTTTTAATAAGCCAACTTTCTGGAGGACAAATTCAAAAGTTAGAGGTAAGGCTTCAAGGTGAATTTGTGCAGCACCCTTCACAGCCTTTAATCATAGCCAGTTTAAAAGGTCTATTAAGTAAAGCTCTAGGTGATCGAATAAATTATGTTAACGCTTCTCTTGAAGCAGAATCTAGAGGTATTTCAGTAGTTGAAAGTAAAGACGAGGCTAGACCAGAATTTGCTAGCGGTTCACTCCAATTAACTACATTTGGAGACAATGGTGAGCATAGTGTTGCAGGAAGCATTTTTGCTGATGGCGAATTGAGAATAATTAGCATTGATCAATATCCAGTTAATGTTTCTCCAAGTAGATTTATGCTTATAACTAGGCATAGAGATATGCCGGGCATTATTGGAAAGTTAGGTTCCCTCCTAGGGGACCACAATGTCAATATTGCCTCAATGCAAGTCGGTAGAAAAATTGTCAGAGGAGAGGCTGTTATGGTTTTAAGTATTGATGATCCTATTCCTACAAATTTGCTTGAATCAATTCTTCAAGTTGAGGGCATCACTAGTTCTGATCCAGTAACTTTATAAATAATTTAGTAGTTAATGGAAATAAAAAATTGGTATGAACTTACCTTTGAAATAGAAACTAATTTAGAAGAAATTATTGTTTGGAAATTAAATGACTTAGGTATATCTAGTTACGCATTTGAAATTTTATTAAATAGTAAAAATAATAAAAAAGTAATAATTTGGCTTCCAAATTTAAATTGGCCAGAAAGTTTAAGAATTAAACTTGTAAGAAATATTAAAGAGGTTTTAGACAAAAACAATTATCAAACCAATTGTTTTGAGTGGAATCTTATTGAACAGGAAGATTGGATATCAAGCTGGAAGAAATATTGGGGACCAGAACTTGTAGGGGATAACTTACTTATATTACCTTGTTGGCTTGAATTACCAGAGGAATATAAAAATAAGAAAGTTATTAAAATAGATCCTGGAGCAGCTTTTGGGACAGGAAGTCATCCCACGACATCTCTTTGCTTAGAAGAATTGGAAAAGATTTCATTATCTAGAAAAAAAATATTAGATATAGGTTCAGGTAGCGGTATTTTAAGTATTGCCGCAAGATCTTTTGGGGCTAGCAAGATTTATTCTATTGATAATGATTATCTAGCAATAAATTCTACTGAATCTAATTTTCGGCTAAATTTCGGCACACTAGATGATCTAAAGACTTATCTTGGACCATTTGATTCATTGGTTTCAAAATATACTTTGAAAAATTTTGATTTTATTTTGTGTAATATTCTTGCAGAAGTTATAAAAGGCATAATCCCTGACATTCGTAATTGCCTTAAAATTGATGGAGAAGTAATTTTAAGTGGGATCTTGAATTCACAAAAAGATGAAATTATTAAATTACTAAATGCTAGTAATTTTCGAATAAATGATGTATCTTCTAAAAAAGATTGGGTGTGCATTACAGCACAAAAAATCCCCTAATCTTACAAATACATAAGTTTTTCTAATGTAACCCCCTTTTCTCATTGCATTGTTTCATTTTTTACACCCTTTACACACAAATGCTTACAAACAATGTTAAAAAAGTATTAACGGTAAATTTTACCATCAATTTTTAATTTAAATGGCTTCTTACAAAGTTACACTTATTAGTGAAAGTGAAGGTCTCAATTCTACGATTGAAGTACCTGATGATCAGTACATTTTAGATGCTGCTGAAGAACAAGGCGTTGATCTACCATACTCTTGTAGAGCAGGAGCTTGTTCTACATGTGCAGGTAAGATCACATCAGGAACTGTTGATCAATCAGACCAAAGTTTTTTAGATGATGATCAATTAGAGGCTGGTTTTGTTCTTACTTGTGTTGCATATCCATCTTCAGATGTAACAATTACTACTCATGCTGAAGAAGAGCTTTATTAATTATAAAAAATAACTTTAGTTAGTTGTTTTATTAAAATTTATCTGCCATTCTCATATGAGGTGGCTTTTTTTTTGTGATAAATGAATAAATTTGAATTTTTTAAAACCGATGCAATCCAATCAAGTTACGGTGGTCAATTCAGTTATAAAGTGATTGGACCATGTTGCAGGCTATATGACAGAGAAGAGTTGCCTTGGCCTTGTTCTAGGCTGGCCTGGCGCAGTAAAGAGCCAAGTTGGAGAAGAATAGGAGCTAGATTTGTAGCAGATATGGCCTCAAGAAAATGTCCATCGTATTCAGTTCAAATTTTAGAACCAGGATCAAAACCTGTAGAAACGGTAATAACACTATTCTCAAAGAAGTTTTCTTCAGAAATTCAAGAATGGTGGTACAGCAAAAAACCAGGCTCAAAAGAACCTGGTAATGTGTTGCCAGAAAGTATTTAAAGTATTTTTTTAAGCTTTTGGTTTTGGAGGCATATAACCTCTTAAACCTGAGCATTCAAGACTCTCGAAAGTATCAACACCTGTCTGTGAATTTGTTCCAGAGGCCCTTTCGCATAATGATTTTCTTGTTTTTAAATCAAGATTCGCATTAGTAAAGTCTGCTCCATCTATAGTTGCTCCGTCGAAAACACTTTTCATAAGCTCGCCATTTGTCAGATTTGCATCTGAAAAATCAGCATTATCAAAACGAGTTGCATAGGCAATAAGATCTTTCATATTGGCACCTTTGAAACTAGAGTTCTTGGCAGTTGTTACGCTCATATAGGCACCTTGTAGGTTGGCTTCGCCTAAATCTTGATTAGATAAATCATATTTTACATATTCATTATTTTGAAGATCTGCACCATGAAGATCTTCTTTTAATCCATCTACTGATGAAGGATCACTTGGATAAAGTGCATTTGCAGAGATTGGATTAAGAAGTAAACCAATAATCAATGGAAGAAAAATAAGAAGTCTTTTGAAAGACTTGTTTAGTGATGAAAAAATAGAAACCATTTCGATCGACATCAAATTAAAAAAAACCATAAGACTATTATTTCATGGGTTGGTCATTTACAACCCTACTGCTCACGAACTGTTGCAGTTTATTTAATTTCTGCGGTTAAAAAATCTTTAGCAAGATAAGTATTAGGGAAGATTTTTTGAGCTTCTTTTAGCAAATCGCTTGGCTTGATTGGACTTCTTTGAGTATATCTTGGGCTTAAATGTGTGATAATTAATTTCTTTACGTTAGACAATAGTGCAGTTTTTGCTGCCATTATTGTTGTCGAATGTAATTTTTCGTAAGCCATTTTTTCATCTTCTTTTGAAAATGTAGATTCATGAACTAGTAAATCAGCATTTTTAGATAAGTTAACTGCCGATTCGCTAAAAACTGTATCAGTACAGTAAACAAAACTTTCACCTTTTCTAGGAGGACCACAAAAATCTTGCCCATTAAAAGATCTCCCATCTTTCAATTGAACTGTTTTACCTGCTTGTAATTCTGAATATATTGGTCCGGGAGGAATATTTGAATCTTCTGCTTTTTTGATATCGAATACTCCTGGCTTATCTTTTTCGCTCACACGATAACCATAAGCAGGTAGCCTATGCTTAAGGCAGGCACAATGAACTTTTAACTTATCGTTTTCAAATAAAATTTTATTTAATGCGGCGAAATCTTCAACTTCTTGAAAACGTAAAGGAAATGACAATTTGCAATAGCTATTATTAAGTGCCGAATTTACAAAATTTCTTAACTCTGAAGGACCATAAATTTCAATACCATTACTATTCCCCGATAACCCTAATGTAGCCAAAAGACCTGGTAAACCATAAATATGATCACCATGCATATGAGTAATAAATATTTTTTTAATTTGTGAAGACTTAATATTACTCTTCATTAATTGATGCTGTGTTCCTTCTCCGCAATCAAAAAGCCATACTTCGGCGGTTTGAGATAATTTAAGGGCTAAGGAAGAGACATTTCTTGTTAAGGTTGGCACCCCAGAGCTTGTTCCCAAGAAAGTGATGTTCACTTTTGATGTTATTTTTATTTTATTAACTAGATTAAATCTAGACTTTTAGTCAGACTTAGGCAAATGCAAAATTTGTTTTTCAAACATAGTGATTTATAAAATTATAAAAAATTCTTATAAATTTTATTTAATAGGGATAATAACTTTTTGTGTTTTCCAGAATCAATCTGTATCTGCAGCCAGAGAGCCCTTGATAAGGGTTCTAATATCAAAAAATAGAAATTTAAGGATAAGATCTGATAGGTCAATTCCATTAATTATCAAAGGACAAAAATTTTCAAATAAAAAAATTAAAGGTTTAACTTTAAAAAAAGAGAGTAATAGAACAACAATATTTTTTGATAAGAATAAACAAAAAATATATGACTTGAAAAATAAAGCAAAAATCGTAGTTAAATCTTCTGATGGGAGAGGTATTTGGGTCGGTCAGAAAAGATACTCAGGAAAACTTAATCTCTACATTCTTGATTCTGAAATATTAGTGATTAATATCCTTGGGATTGAGAAGTATCTTAGTAGTGTTGTAGGCTCAGAAATGCCAGCCAAATGGCCTTTGGAAGCATTAAAAGCTCAAGCTATTGCTTCAAGGACTTATGCTTTAAAGCAAAAAGGAAATTCTCTTTATGATATTGATTCAACAAATATGAATCAAGTCTATAGTGGGCTAGAGGCTAGAACTTATAAAACCACAAGGGCAGTAAAAAGTACAAGATCATTAGTTTTGACATATAAAAATAAATTGATTAATGCCTTATTTCATAGTAGTTCAGCAGGTATGACTGAAAATAGCCAAGATGTTTGGAAGAATGAGTATCCATATTTATCTAGTGTTAAAGATTTTGATAAAAATAATCCAAAACTAAGATGGCAGAAAAAATTCTCAAATGAAGAATTAAAAAGCTTGTTTCCTAAAATTGGTGGGATAAAAAAAATTGAGATTTTAAATATAACTAATACTGGAAGAGTAAAAAATGTAAAACTATTGGGATATTATGGTTCTGATCAAATGTCGGGAGTTGATATTAGAAAAAGAATGAATCTTAAAAGTAATTTTGTGAGATTTAAATTTATTGAAGATAATGAAATTGAATCTAATAACAATAATTCCAAACTATTAAAAACTAACAAATTTGAAGATGAACCTCTTTACCATATTGTTAAAGCTGGGGATAGTTTGAATAATATTGCTCATAAGTACAAAGTAAATGTTTATGAAATAATTGATTTAAATAGTATTAAAGATTCTTCATTAATTAACATAAATCAAAAATTATTAATTCCAAGAAATAGCTCGAATACATCATCAACTGCAGAAAAAATTTTGGTTGTTTCAGGTCAAGGATCTGGTCATGGTGTAGGGATGAGTCAATGGGGTGCAAGATATATGGCTTCCAAAGGTCAAAAAGCAGAAAGAATATTAAAACATTTTTATAAGGGTGTAAGAATTAAACCATTTAGCAAGAATTACTTATAAAAAGTTATTTTGCATTAAGAACTAATTTGGGATGTAATGTAGTTTTTTCTTCATTAATAAAACCCATTCCTAATAGGATTTTGTTATGGTCAATAATTTTTATTGGTTTTTTGTAATCAAAAGAGCGGCTTTTAACAAAATTATTAGCATCAAATTTAATTATTCTTCCAGTTTGCCAAAAATTAATTTCTTCTTGATTAGCTAAAATTAGTGTTGAAATATGATCAAGAGCAGAAATTGTGGGAATAATAAAAGGTGCATTTTTGTCATTAAGATCACTTAGATCAGATATCTTTATAGAATTTTTCTCATGGAATCCACAAGCCGAAATCCTTTTAAGTTTCAAAAGACAACCCTCAGAATCTAAGATCCCGCCCAAATCTCTAGCAATGGATCTTATATAAGTTCCTGAGGAACAAGACACTTTTATTTCTAATATTCCATTTATTTGATCCCATTTGTTTAGAACTAGTTCTTCTATCTCTACCTCTTTTGGTTTTAATTCAAATTCCTCATTTTTTAAAGCTTTTTTGTATGCTCTTTCTCCATTAACGTGAACACTTGATACTTTGGGAGGTACTTGTTGAATAATACCTCTGAAGTTATTTAAATATTTATCTAATTGCTTATGGCTCAAAACAGGCCAATCTTTTTTGTTAAGAATTTCGCCTTGCATATCATCAGTTTTTGTTCTTATGCCTAATTGGATTTGGCCAATATAGGTTTTGCCTTGAGGTAAATATTGAATAAATCTTGTAGCACTGCCTATCGCAATTGGTAAAGTACCTGTTACATCAGGATCTAAAGTACCTGTGTGACCAACTTTTTTGGTACCTAATAATTTCCTTATTTGTTTAACGCAATCATGAGAGGTAAATCCTTTCTCTTTATTTATTGCTATAAATCCATCTTTAATTTCCATTTTAATATTAAGATTCCTATGAGAACTATTTCTTACTATTTTATTATTTTTAAATAAGGAATTATTAAAGTAAGAAATTGAAAAAAGATGATTTCATAATAAAAGAATTTTTAGATGATGCTTTTGATTTGAAATCACACTTAATGGAATTCTTGTCTATCGAGCAGTGTGATTTAGATGGGTTCCTCGAAAACGCTAAGATGGATTTAGCTAATCTTCATCCCGGGGGTAGTTTAAGTGAGGCTGAAGACTTTTATAAAGAAATTGTTGGAGATAAGCATTTGGCAGATTTGGCCGCTTGGCATATTTCAAGTAAGGATTATATTGCTGACACGTTAAAACTTCAGCAGAGATTTTGTTAAATATAGGGCTAAAAAACTTGGAGTGGAAAATAAACTCACGTTTTGTAAAACAATTCTGGAAACAAAAATATCTAGATTTGATACGATCGTATGCCTTGATGTATTAGAGCATTTATCTGATCCAGCTTTTTATCTTGATACCTTTCATAAAATAATGGGACCTAACTCAATTGGATTATTTAATTGGTACTTTTATAAAGGGGAAAATAATGAATATCCTTTTCACGTTGATGATGAGCAAATTATTGAACAATTTTTTAAGACTCTACAATCAAAATTTGTAGAAGTTTTTCATCCTATTCTTATTACTACAAGATCCTATAAAAAGAATTAAAGAACTACATTTACTCTTTTTCTGTTTCTTAAATTCCTTTTGATACTGTCAAAGCTCACAGTACCTTCTTTTAGTGCGAAAAGTGTATCATCCTTTCCTTTCCCAACGTTATTTCCTGGTAAAAAAGAAGTACCTCTTTGACGGATTATGATAGATCCTGCTGATACTTTTTCACCTCCATAAGCTTTAACGCCTAGTCTCTTAGAATTTGAATCTCTTCCATTTCTGGTTGATCCGGTACCTTTTTTATGTGCCATTAGTAAAAATTAGTTTTCTGGATTAGAGGCCTTTGGGCTAGTACTCTTTTTTTTAACTTCAGTTTTTGAAGATGTTTTTGGAGTACTGTTTGCAATTGATATAGATTTTACCATAACTCTTGTGAGTTCTTGTCTGTGACCCATTTTTCTACGTGTTTTCTTCTTAGGACGCATTTTATATACGATTATTTTCTTATCTCTCTTATGTGAAACCACTTCTAGTTCTATTTTTGCATTTTTTACATAAGGCTGACCAAGTGAAATATTATCTTTATCTTTTATAAGGAGAATTTTATCAATAGTAATTTTATCTTTTTCTTTAGCATTTAACCTGTCAATATCATAATATTTATCAACCTCAAACCAAAATTGTTGGCCTGATGTCTCAGCTATTGCATACAAATTATCATTTTTTGCAGAATTTTCAGAAGTTTTTTTTGAAGAAGTCATATAATGAGGACGCCGAGAGGCTCAAATATATTAATTTGATTAAGCCTGTTTAGCAGTCTTGAATGTTTTTTTATTTTCTTATTTTATGGTGTAATAAGTCAAGGTTTATTATTAAAATCTTTTATTAAACTTGGGGTGTTAACAAATGGCGGCAAGAAAAACATATATTTTAAAACTTTACGTAGCAGGTAATACTCCCAATTCAATGAGGGCTTTAAATACTCTTAAAGAAATTCTAGAAAATGAATTTAAAGGAGTTTATGCTTTAAAAGTAATAGATGTTCTTAAACAACCGCAACTTGCTGAAGAAGATAAGATTTTGGCAACCCCAACTCTTGCCAAGATTTTACCTCCTCCTGTTAGAAGAATAATTGGTGATTTATCAGATAGAGAAAAGGTTTTAATTGGATTAGATTTACTTTTTGATGAATTATCAGAGAGTGAATATAGTGGAGGTACAAAAACTTAATAAAAACTTTTATAATTAAAAAATATATCAATAGTTATAGAATAATTTTCCCGTTCAAAATCTATGAAAGATAAAAAAATTAGTAAATCAATTAAAATGCAAGTCCAGAAAATCCCTACTGGAATTGAGGGTTTTGATGATGTTTGTAGGGGAGGCTTGCCTGCTGCGAGAAGCACTCTTGTCAGTGGGACATCTGGAACTGGTAAAACTGTCTTTTCTCTACAATATTTACATCATGGGATTTGTAATTTTGAAGAGCCAGGAATTTTCATTACCTTTGAAGAATCACCTTTAGATATTATTAGAAATGCAGCTAGCTTTGGTTGGGATTTACAGAAATTAATTGATCAAAATAAACTTTTTATTTTGGACGCTTCTCCTGATCCTGACGGTCAAGATGTTGCGGGTAATTTTGACCTTTCAGGTTTGATTGAAAGGATTAGTTATGCGATTAGAAAATATAAAGCTAAGAGAGTAGCTATAGACTCAATAACCGCTGTGTTTCAGCAATATGATGCTATTTATGTTGTTAGAAGAGAGATTTTTAGACTTATTGCGAGATTAAAAGAAATAGGAGTTACTACTGTAATGACGACAGAAAGAGTCGATGATTATGGTCCAATAGCTCGTTATGGCGTTGAGGAATTTGTATCTGATAATGTTGTACTACTTAGAAATGTTCTTGAGGCAGAAAAAAGAAGAAGAACTTTAGAGGTTTTAAAGTTGAGAGGCACCGTACATATGAAAGGGGAATTTCCTTTCACAATGGGAGATGATGGGATAATTGTTTTTGCCTTAGGGGCGATGAGACTAACACAAAGATCCTCAAATATAAGAATAAGTTCAGGAGTTAAAGATCTTGATGAAATGTGTGGAGGCGGTTATTTTCAGGATTCAATAATTTTGGCAACTGGTGCTACTGGGACAGGTAAAACCATGTTGGTATCAAAGTTTATTGAAGATGCTTATAACAATAATGAAAGAGCAATACTTTTTGCCTATGAAGAATCTAGGGCTCAACTAAATAGAAATGCTACGAGTTGGGGAATAGATTTTGAAAAGATGGAAAATGATGGATTATTAAAAATTATTTGTGCATACCCTGAATCCACTGGTTTAGAAGATCACTTACAGATTATAAAAACGCAAATCAATCAATTTAAACCTAAGAGATTGGCAATTGACTCTCTCTCTGCTTTGGCTAGAGGTGTAAGTTTGAATGCTTTTAGACAATTTGTAATTGGAGTTACTGGTTATTCAAAACAAGAAGAGATAGCAGGTTTCTTCACAAATACTGCTGAAGAATTTATGGGAAGCCATTCTATTACCGACTCTCATATTTCAACTATCACAGATACTATATTATTATTGCAATACGTTGAAATTAAAGGAGAGATGGCTAGAGCCCTGAACGTTTTTAAAATGAGAGGCTCATGGCATGATAAAAGGATAAGAGAATATATAATTACTGGTCAGGGCCCTGAAATAAAAGATTCTTTTTCTAATTTTGAACAAATATTCAGCGGTGCTCCTCATAGAGTTGTTTCTGATCAAAACATGCAAAACGTCTTTAAAGGGATTGAAAAAAGTTAGAGTAATTCAGTTAGTTGAGAATCGGAAAAATTTTCTACATTACTAATTGTTTGAGCGAGCAATTCATCTTTGTCTGATTGTTCTAGAGGTAAATCAAACCAAAATGTTGTGCCAATACCTATTTCACTAGCCATTCTAATTTCACCACCATGTTTATCAATTATTCCTCTAACAATTGATAATCCAAGTCCTGTTCCTTGTTCGGTATGAACAGCATTTTCAACTCTATAAAAACGATCAAATATTTTCTCTTGGTCAGGTTGCGATATTCCTGAACCATTATCAGCTATTTCAATTCTTACTTTTGGTAATGGTGAAACTAATTCACATTGAGGAGCATCTTTATTGTTGTTAGGGGGGAAGGCTGGACATGTATCGGGCCAAGTATAAGCCCTAATTTTAAGAGTGCTATTTTTGGGACTGAATTTCAATCCATTTCCTAGTAAATTATCAAAAACTTGTAAAAGCAAGTCGAAATTTCCAAGAATTGAAGGGATATTTTCCTCGATATCATGTGCTAGGGAAACATTTTTTTCAGTAGCATTAAGTCTATAATTTCTAAGTGTTTGTTCAATAGCTGGTTTAATTTCCATTGGCTCTAATTGGATTATTTTACCTGATTCCAATCTTGATAAATCGAGGACATCATTAACTAGTCTTGTTAATCTATCAGTCTCTGAATTGGCGATACCCAAAAATTCAAGTTGCTCCTCATTGGAAAGTTGATCTTTTAAATCATATAGAGTCTCTACATAACTTTTTATATTAAAAAGAGGTGTTCTTAGTTCATGAGAAACATTACTTATAAATCTATTTTGTGCTGCATTAAGTTCAACTTCTCTTGTTAAATCTTGAATTGTTACTGCGATGCCTTTTAATTCAACTTTATTTGTATCCAGAACAGACTGTAAAACAATTCTTAGAGTCCGGGCAGGTTCTCCAAAACTGCACCTTAAATCATCATTTTCTTTTTCCCTTTTTAAAATGGATTCTATATTTGTATGTAAGTCATTAGATAAAATTTCAGGAATTTCATTTAAAAGATATTTACCTTCTAGAAATCTTCCTTCCCAACGAAATAGTCTTTTTGCTGTGGGATTAGTTAGAACTATTTTGGCTTTGGAGTCCAACAGTATTGCTCCATCTGCCATCGTAGCTATAAGTGACTGTTGCTTTATCTGAGCAGCTTTAAGCTCTTCAATATTTGCTTCATCATAATTTTCAAGTTGAGAAGCCATTCGGTTAAAACCTGTAAGTAATTCACCGAGATCACCTGTCATGGGTAAAGAAATCCTAGATTTGAAATTGCCTTTTGAAATTTCTCTAACACCCTTTACTAATTCTCTTACCGGCCTAGTAATTGTTAATGCATTAAATACTGCGCCGAGTATTACTAAAACCCAAATAGAAATGAAAACTGCTATTGTCACTTCTCTAGTTAATGCAGCACTAGATAAAGCCTTTTTATTGGGTGTAACTCCTAAAGCTAATGTTCCAAGATATTTACCTTTCCATAACATTGGGACGAATACATCCGTAACTTGTCCTTGGGGAGTGGCATGCTGTCTTACTAAAGGAAATTGAGGTCTCTTCTTTAATTCTGATGGTAACTTTAATCTTCTTGTTAATTGAAATTGATTATCTGAACTTGTGGGTGTAGCACTAATTGGAATTCCAAGTTGAACAATATCCTCAGCATCAGTAAAAAAAATATAACGTAAATTTCTACTAGATCTCCAAAACTTTTCTGCAACATTTGATATCTCTTTCTTTTGATTATTTGCAACAAGTTCAGTTACATTTCCTGATAATAAAAGTCCTAGATCTCGTGCGTATCTTGTGTCATTCATCCCGGCATCTCTTTGAATACTATTAAGAGCAAAAAAAGTTATGCCAGTCATTAAGAGGCTTACAACAAGTGTTGCTATAGCTAATAGTTTGGTTCTTAAACTAAATCCACTCCACCAAGTTAAGACTCTATTAGACCAGTATTCAGGAATATTATCATCAATAATTTGCTTTGAAGGAGTAAGTTTTATTTTATTAGGCTCTTTGCTCTCTATCATTTAATTAGGCCTCTCAACCATTTTTTTTGTTCTGACTTGATGACCAATATCTTTTCTATAATATATTCCTTCAAAACTTATTTCTTTCAAAATCGAATAAGCCTTTTCAAAAACCTTATTAAAATCTTTGCCTTGAGATACAATAC
>QCUF01000007.1 GCA_003210825.1 Prochlorococcus sp. AG-676-P15-1
CATAAACGTCCCAGTAGAAGTTATCCCTATGGAAGAATTAGAAAAAGTTCTTTGTAACTCCAATAATGGGACAATTGTCACAAGTAGATATTTTTTACAACCCTTAGAAAAATTAGCAGAAAAATATAGAGTTAGAGCTATTGCAGTTGATTTAAGCGACTTTCAGAAAGAATTAAAAATAATCAAGGAATTAAAGCCTGGGAGTTGTGTAGGTATTGTAAGCATCAGCCCTGGCCTCTTAAGAGCCGCAGAAATTATCATTAATAGCATGAGAGGAAGTAACATTGTACTCATGACAACCATCTCAGATAATAGTAGTAGATTATTATCCCTTTTAAAAACTTCCAATCATATAGTATGTGATGGGCCTAGTTTATCCGTTATTGAAAATACTCTGTTAAAAAATCGTTCGCAATTCATGAGAATACCACAAATAGTATGTGCAAAAAATTATTTAAGCATCAAAACTATAAATCACTTAAAAAAAGAGATAGGGGTTATTAATTAATTCATCATGCTAAGAACTTTCAAGTCAGATATTGAGATAATAAGAGAGCGAGATCCCGCAGCAAGAGGAATCTTAGAAATATTTCTTTGCTATCCTGGTTTTCAATCAATTATCGTTCATAGGTTTACTCACAAATTATGGCTACTAAAATTACCCTTGATTCCGAGATTATTAAGTCATTTAAATAGACTATTCACAGGAATAGAAATACATCCAGGTGCCAAAATCGGGGAAAAAGTTTTTATAGATCATGGCATGGGTGTTGTCATCGGTGAAACAGCTGAGATTGGTAATAACTGCTTACTCTATCAAGGAGTGACATTAGGAGGCACTGGTAAGAGTCATGGTAAAAGGCATCCAACACTAATGGAGAATGTTGTAGTAGGGGCAGGAGCAAAAGTTCTTGGTTCAATAATAATTGGGCCAAACACTAGAATTGGTGCAGGATCAGTCGTTGTTCGTAATGTCGAAGAAAATAGTACTGTTGTCGGAATACCAGGAAGAGTAGTTCATCAAAGTGGTGTAAAAGTAAATCCATTAGCACACTCTGCATTGCCAGATGCTGAAGCTAATGTAATTAAAAATTTGATGGATAGAATAGATGAGCTTGAAAACCAAATCCTTAAATTACAAAAAACCCTTCAATGTTTAGTAAATTCTGAATCTATTGATATTTCTAAAGTTGGCAATGCTCAAAATCTAAAAGACAAAGAAATAATAGAATTCTTAGGAGATGATTAATTTCGAATTAATTTTTAGTTTCTTTTTCACTTTTAGGTTGAAACATAAACATTGAATAAATAACATTTCTTCTCATATTTGTCATCATTTCAAGAAACATATCATAACCTTCATTTTTGTATTCAATCAAGGGGTCCTTTTGACCATAACCTCTTAATCCTACAGATTCTCTTAAAGAATCCATCGATTGAAGATGTTCTCTCCATAAGTTATCAATTTGTTGAAGTATAAAAAACCTTTCAGCTTCCCTCATTAAACCTGGACGGAATTGCTCTATTTGAGCCTCCTTTAAATCATATGCAATGCGTAATTGCTCTTGAAGATAATTTTTTAATTCTTCACGAGATAAAACACTTACGTCTGTTGATTTAAGATCATTTAATAAATAAATGAATTCTTTTACTTTAGAAATCAATTGATCAATATCCCATTCTTCGGGAGGTAAATCAGGATTAATATAAGCTTCTACAATTTCTTCCATTGTTTTTTCCCCATACCCTATGACTTGTTTCTTTAAATCATTCCCTTTTAGAACTCTTAACCTCTCATTATAAACCGCTTTTCTTTGATTATTCATTACCTCATCATATTCAAAAACTTGTTTTCTAATGTCATAATAATAAGTCTCGACTTTCTTCTGAGCACTTTCTAAGGATCTAGTAAGCATTCCTGACTCGATAGGCATATCTTCATCTACTCTAAAAGCGTTCATTAAGTTTGCTACCCTATCTCCTCCAAAAATCCTTAATAAATTATCTTCTAAGGATAAAAAGAATCTGGTACTTCCAAGATCTCCTTGTCTACCTGCTCTTCCTCTCAGTTGATTATCAACTCTTCTTGACTCATGCCTTTCAGTTCCAATAACATGAAGCCCTCCAGCATTTCTAACATTTTCTTCTTCATGAATTAATACCTTTTCATATTCATTTTTCACCTCTGATAGTGATTCTCTCAAAGATTGTAGTAGTTTATCTTCAGTTGGAGCTTTTTCAGCAGCGGTAGCAATTTTATCGTCTAATTCAAGAATAGTTAAGCTTCTATCTCCCCAATTCTTTACAAGTAGATTAGATAATAAAGATAGTTTTTTTGTAATATCTTCACCTAACTTACAGGGGAAAAGACTGTCTACACCACTTTTAGTATTCTTATTTGAAATAGAGTCAACCTTTGCAGAGAAGCCTCCCCCAGCCTTGGAATTCCTTTGTTGAGGTATTGGAGGCTTATGTTCATTATCTGGCTTAACAAGTAAGGGAGTTAAAGTCTCTTTTAATTTTAGTCTTGCCATATAGTCGCTATTACCACCAAGAATAATATCAGTCCCTCTTCCAGCCATATTTGTTGCAATAGTGACAGCACCTGATCTTCCAGCTTGAGCTACGATTTCTGCCTCTCGTTCTACATTCTCTGGTTTTGCATTTAGTAAATTATGTGGGATTTGCTGCTCGGAAAGAAGCTTACTTAATAACTCACTTTTTTCGACACTTGTTGTACCTACTAAAACAGGTCTACCGTTCCTATGAATTTCAGCTGTTTCATTAGCGACCGCTTTCCATTTTCCGAGTTCTGTTTTAAAAACTTGATCAGCCCAATCTTGTCTCTTCCTTATCTGGTTAGTTGGAACAACTGTTGACTCTAATTTATACGTTTTTTCAAATTCCACCTCTTCGGTCTTAGCAGTTCCTGTCATGCCTGCCAACCCTGGATATAAAAGGAAAAAGTTTTGATACGTTATGGATGCTAAAGTTTGGGTCTCAGGCTGAATTTTAAGACCTTCTTTTGCTTCGATTGCTTGATGTTGTCCATCACTCCATCTTCTTCCAGGCATAACCCTTCCTGTAAATTCATCAACTATTACTGCTTCATCTTTTTTGATAATATAATTTACATCTTTAACGAATAATTCTTTGGCTTTTAAAGAATTAGTAATGTAATGAGCCCAGGGGTCTTGAGGATCATATAGATCATTAACCTTCAAGTATTCTTCACATTTAGCAAATCCTTGATCAGTTAATATGCAACTACGCTGTTTTTCATCAACTTCATAATCACCTTCTGGATCAACACCATCTTTACTCAACTCCTTTGCCTTAATGAGAGATAATGATAATTCTGCCGCTTTTTGATATTTTTCTTGAGGCCTTTCAATTTGACCAGAAATTATTAGGGGAGTTCTTGCTTCATCAATTAGGATTGAATCTACTTCATCTATTACACAATAATTAAATTTTCTTTGAACTACTTCTTCAATTTCAGTAGCCATATTATCTCTTAAATAATCAAATCCCAATTCAGAATTAGTTGCATAAGTGATATCACATGCATAATTTTTTTTTCTTTCCGAAGGACTCATATCTTGCTGAATTAGGCCAACAGATAAGCCCAAAAATCGATGAACTTGTCCCATCCACTCAGCATCTCTTCGAGCTAAGTAATCGTTTACAGTAACAACGTGCACACCTTTACCAGTTAAAGCATTTAGATAACAAGGTAGCGTTGCAACTAGAGTTTTACCTTCTCCAGTTTTCATCTCAGCAATTTGACCTTCGTGGAGAACCATCCCACCAATTAATTGGACATCAAAATGACGCATTTCTAAAACTCTTTTACTTGCCTCTCTGACGATTGCAAAAGCCTTTGGTAATATTTCTTCTAATAGTTCCTTTTGTTTTTTAACGTTTAACTCTAATGAAATTTTTGATTTAAGATTATGAGTCTCATTCCTCAATGCATCATCAGTTAATAGGGAAACTTCTTCCTCTAATAAGTTTATCTCTTCAACTATTGGTTGATATCGCTTTAACTTTCGTGTATTCGGGTCTCCCAACAAAAGTTTTAGCATAATTGTTTTTCCTCTAAAAAATTAATCCTATTACAATCATTATAAATTAGTGCGTTACAACTAAATGAGTAAAATGTATATCTCTTCAATTTTTTAAAAGTTATAGACTAAGGTGTTAAATCAAACTTACCAAATAAATTATTACATTTTTCTCAAAATTTTAGAATTTCCAAACTTATGAAACCAGTATTTTTAATTAAACATTCAAAAGGTGCTCTTGGATTAAGATTATTTGGATTAGGCCCTAATCTCAAACCTACTAAAGGATTATTGAAACTACAGAAATTCTTACATCGTAATGCATTTTGGGCTAAGAATAGAAAAATTAAAGACCTTAAAAAATGTCTTGCTAATAGCGATGTTATTGTAAGTATTTGGTTAAATAATGAACCAGTTGGTTTTGGGAGAGCCTTGTCAGATGGTATTTATAGAGGCGTTTTGTGGGATATAGTGATTGATCAAGATCATCAAGGAAAAGGTTACGGCAAGATGATTGTGAAAAATCTTTTAGAATCAAAAAAAATAAAACATACCAAGAAAATATATTTAATGACAACGAGCAAAAAAACGTTTTATTCACAAGTTGATTTTAAAGAAGTTGCTTCACAAAATTTGTTAGTACACGAAATATAAATTACTTCTTAAACAAAAAAAATTTTGAACCTAAATAATTATTTAATGCTCCAACAAATACTCCTAAAAACCAAGCAATCTTATAATTATCAATTAATGGACTCAAAAAAATAATTATTAGAGACATTTCTAAACCGCCTAAAACATAAATTAAACAAAAAATAAAAAAAGATTTAATTATTTTTTTTTGTGAATTACCTCTAAAAACCCAAGTCTTTGCAAAAAAATATGATGATAAAAGACCTGTCGAGTAGCCTATTAAGGAAGAAAGTATTATGTTTTTAAAAATTATATATAATGAATTAAATACTAAAAAATTTATAAATGTTGCAATTAATCCTGAGATAAAAAATCTTAAAATTTGATATTTATTTGCTTTAAAAATGTTATTCAAAAGTTTAGAATTATACTAACCTCCTTTATCTTTATTAAGATATAAATCTTGCATAAAGCCACCTTATAAAGGGACCCAAAATAGGAATTGGCCCAAAAGTAGGTCCACAAAAATCAAAATAATCTCTATGTTCTTGAATTAAGCCATTTTCAGAAAATATCAAACGTGTCGTGCCGGGATATATAAATTCTTTACCCATAATTTTTAAACCCATAGTCCATTCTACAAATCCACAGTTACCACTAATTGATATTGCATGAGTTTTCAAATAAACATCATCGCATCTTTTAACAAGTTTTTCTTGGGCCTCTACATAAGAATCTAATCCTTTCGTTTCCTGTGTTGGATCAATAAAAGTAACATTCTCGTTATAAAACTCTGCCCACTTTGCTTTTGTTGGTGCATCTTCCCCATAAGGTTTAGTAAATAATCCTCTTAAATTCTCAATAGAAACAGTAGATTGCATTTTAAGTTTATATTTATCTATAAATTATATTTTAAATTTTGTATTAAAAAACAAATCATCCAAATAATATGATTTAACAGGATGATAGCAAACCAATTAAAACAGATTAATAAGCGGATGAAGAGATTCGAACTCTCGACATTCTCCTTGGCAAGGAGATGCTCTACCACTGAGCTACATCCGCATAACAAGTTTATTTTATCTTAAAAAAGGAATGAAATAAACAAAACCTTACTTTTTTTGAAACTAATTTAAATTTTTGATTAAAGACCCCATCTCAATTGCTTGTAAAGCATAGTTCCAACCAAGATTGTTTTTTATCCCAGCTCTTTCTAAAGCCTGTTGCATACTGTCAGTAGTTAAAACACCAAAAATAATTGGGATATTATTTTCGTATGAAACTTGTGAAATTCCCTTACTAGCCTCAGAAATAACAACATCATAATGAGAAGTTTCTCCTCGAATAACAGCCCCAAGAGCAATTACAACGTCATACTTAGATTTTTGCAATAGTATTTTAGCTGCTATTGGCAATTCAAATGATCCAGGAACCCAAACGATATCAAGTTCTTTACTTGTTTTTGAAGTATCTAAACCATGCCTTTTAAGACAATCCAGACAACCCGATAATATTTTATTAGTAATTAAGTCATTAAATCTTGCAACAACTATTCCCACTTTTAAAGTAGAAGCATTCGCAAAAGACCCCTCAAAAATAGTCATTAAATTTTTTTTCTTATATAACTACATTCTCATGAAAAGGTACTAAGTTCAAACTAAGGATGAAACAATTCCTGTAGCAAAAACTAAAACAACCCAAACTGCAGCGATAGAATATATTTTTCTTCTACTCTCCTTCTGTCCTTCTTCACTAGAGGGTTGAGTTACATATAAAACTGGAACGCCAACTACCGCAATAAGAGAAGCAAATAAAAGAGCATTTACGAAGAAAAAATTAACTGCCTGCATGATTCAATTTTATTTTTTAATAATTATAGATACTATGATCTCATGAAAATGAATATTTTTGGAGAAAATTTACATACTTTTAGTCAGTTTTTAGATGCAAAACTAAATTTAGTTCCTAATATCTATTTAGAAATAATAAAAAGATGCAAGAAGATACGATAATTCAGAACGATTTATTTGCAATTAATGATGAACTTAAACTCCCAAAAGACTCAATTCAAATTCCTGAAGATTTATCTACTGAAGAATTAAAAAAAGAATCGCAGAAAAGGCCCAGGCTAAGAAAAAATTCTACTAATTTAATAAATAAATTCAAGAATGATTCAAATTCCGAAAGAAAGAATGATTGTATTAATGAAAAATCTTATAGTTATAAAACTGTTGAAAAACAAAAATTAACTCCTATTCTCAAACATTATGTGACATTAAAAGAAGAAAACAGCAATAGATTATTGTTATACAGATTAGGTGACTTTTTTGAGTGTTTTTTTGAAGATGCTGTATTCATATCTAACCTATTAGAAATAACCTTAACGAGCAAAGATGCGGGTAAAGAAATTGGTAAAATCCCCATGGCAGGAGTACCTCATCACGCAATGGAGAGATACTGCGCCGAATTAATTAAAAAAAACTATTCAGTAGTTATATGTGATCAGTTAGAAAAAAGTAGTGGGAATTACGGAACACCACTCAAAAGAGGAATAACAAGAATTATCACACCAGGAACTGTCATAGAAGAAGGGATGTTGGTTGCTAAAAAAAATAATTGGATAACAGCAATCCACTTATCAGAAAACATTTCAGAAGATTTATATGAATGGGGAATTTCAAGAGCAGATGTAAGTACAGGAGAATTATTAACAATGGAGGGGATGTCAATCTCAAAATTATTCGATGAAATTATTAAGTTAGATACATCAGAAATCATAATAGGAAGAAATGAAGAGAAAAAGTTATTAGAAAATGAAAATCAAAAAATTACTTATACCGTCACCCAAGAAACTTTTTTCAGTATTAATGAAGCATGTTCAACTATAAAAAACTATTTTCAAATTAATAGTTTAGAAGGCCTAGGACTCAAGAATTTAAAAAATGCTACTAAAGCACTTGGTGGCTTACTTAATTATTTAGAGAAAATCAATCCTTCAAATTTAGAGAACGATTCATCTCTGAAAATTTCTTTAGATTTCCCTCAAATACAATTTCCAAAAGATCATTTAATTATTGATTATCAAACTCAAAAGAATTTAGAAATAAAAAATACACAAAGAGAAAATAATTATGCTGGTTCACTTCTCTGGAGTATTGATAGAACATATACCTGCATGGGTGCTAGATGTTTAAGAAGATGGATAGACTCTCCATTATTAAATATTGATGAAATTTGTAAAAGGCAAAATATTATTTCAAACTTTTTAGAGTCTAAACAGTTACGGATAGAAACCCAAAATATACTTAGAGCAATGGGAGATTTAGAGAGGCTTTCAGGAAGAGCATGCGCGGGGCATGCCAGTCCAAGAGATTTAATAGCAATCTCAGAGGGTTTGAAAAAATTACCTAGATTAAAGTCAATTGTTGAATTATTTAAGTATCAAATCCCATCCTGGACAGATCAATTAAAAAATGTTGATAATGAGCTTTTAGATTTAGCTGATCTAATAAGCTTTAAGCTAGTAGAAAATCCACCTTTAAATACCAGTGAAGGAGGTATTATTCATGATGGAGTTGATAATGTGCTAGATGGCTTACGTAATTTAATAGACGACTACTCAGATTGGTTGAATCAAGAAGAATTAAAAGAAAGAAAAATTAGTAAAATATCAAATTTAAAAATTCAATTCCATAAAAACTTTGGTTATTACATATCAATTAATAAATCAAAAGTTAATTTAGCACCTGCGCATTGGATTAAAAGGCAAACTCTTACTAATGAGGAAAGATACATAACTACAGAAATCAAAAACAGAGAAAGTAAAATATTTCAAGTTAAAAATCGGGCGGCTGCTAAAGAATATGAATTGTTTTGCGAGATAAGAAATCTTGTATCTTCAAAAACAAAAAGAATTAGATCCATTGCAAAATCTATTGCCTGTATAGATGCACTACTCGGTTTAGCAATTACATCATTAGAAAATAATTTTATAAAACCAACTATTTCACCTTTTACTGATTCAACAGACCAACAAAGCACAAAAATTATTGCAGGACGAAATCCTATTGTTGAACAACTATTAACGAATAAACAATTTATATCTAATGATATTTTGTTTAATAATAAGCAAAAATTAATAATATTAACTGGTCCAAATGCAAGTGGAAAGAGTTGCTTTATTAGGCAAATAGGTTTAATACAAATTCTATCTCAAATTGGAAGCTTCGTCCCTGCAAGCAAAGCTGAGATTCAAATTGTAGATCGAATATTTACAAGAATTGGAGCCGTAGATGATCAATCGACTGGACAATCGACATTCATGGTAGAAATGTCAGAGACTGCATCGATACTAAATCAAGCGACATCAAACTCTCTTGTCTTACTTGATGAGATAGGGAGAGGGACATCTACTTTTGATGGACTATCAATAGCATGGTCAGTAAGTGACTATCTTGCAAAAAAAATTGTATGCAATACAATCTTTGCTACTCATTATCATGAACTAAATTATCTTAAAAATACAAATACAAACGTAGAAAATTTTCAAGTATTAGTTAAACAGAACAAAGATCAACTACTTTTTTGTCATAAAATTGAAAAAGGTGGTGCGAACAAAAGTTACGGTATTGAAGCCGCTAAGTTAGCCGGGGTTCCTAAAGAAGTTATTAATAAAGCTAGATTAGTTTTAGATTATTTAGAAAAAAACAATCAATTGAATTCTCAAATTAAAATTAAATAAAAATATTTAAACAGTTTCTCTTAATAAGGCATTAACAGCTGCTGCGGCCATTGCAGCCCCTCCTCTCGTAGAGTTCAAAACAATTCTAGGATAATTAGTATTGAGCAATTTTTTTTTACTTTGTCTAACCCCAATAAAACCTACAGGCATTCCAATAATTAAACTAGGAATCTTTTGTGAATTCTGTATAACCTTTAATAAATTAACTAATGAAGTTGGAGAGCTTCCAATAACAATAATTGGGGATTTAATTCCCGAATTATTGGCAGATAATTCAATCCAACCTTTTTCTATCCCATAAGCAGTCTTAGTCAACCCTGATAAATCTTGATCATTAAACCATTCTTTAGCTGAAACAACTGAGTTTCCATTTGTATTTTTTGCCATTGATTTAATAGCTGCTGCAGCCATATCAGTATCAGTCAATATTGGTGCTCCAGCTTTAAGAGATTTAATAGCTTTTTCACACGCTCCTTCACTAAATTCCAAAAGTTTCTGAATATTAAAATCACCTGAAGTATGCACTAATCTTTCTAAAACTTTATTTTCCAAGTAATTAAAATTATTTTCAATCAAATTAGATTTAATAAATCTAATACTTTCTAAAAAAATAGGATGGTCTTTTATCATTAAAATTTAATTTATTTTATATTAAAGACAGCATAATTATAATTAGCTTCTTTTTTGAAAATATGCCAATACAAATAATATGGGGAAATGATTTAAATGCAAGTAATAAGTTTATAAAAAAAATAATTGATGAAAAAGTATCCAAAACATGGGGAGAAATAAATACTAGTTATTTAAATGGTGATGATGATGATCAAATTAAACAAGCCTTTGATGAAATACTAACGCCTCCTTTGGGGGATGGATCACGAGTAATTGTGTTAAAAAATAACCCAATATTCACAAATAAAAATGAAGAAATAAGAATTAAATTTGAAAAAATTTATCAAAACATTCCAAGCAATACTTACTTTCTTTTACAAAATACAAAAAAACCTGATTCAAGACTAAAGAGTACAAAATTTATTCAAAATTTAATAAAAAAAAATTTAGTAATTGAAACGTCATTTTCTTTGCCCGATATCTGGGATTTTGAAGGGCAGAAAAGATACCTAGAAGTCACAGCAAATTCAATGAGTATTCATCTTGGTAAAGGGACCGCTGATTTAATTATTAATTCAGTGGGAAATGATACTTTCAACTTAGTTAGCGAATTATCTAAAGCAAAGATATATCTATCTGCAATGAATAATAATGAAAACAAAGAACTTATCCTAGAAAGTGATGATGTAAAAAAAATATTCAATGATCAACAGTCAAATATCTTTAAAATAATCGATCATCTATTACACAATAATATTAGTGAGGGTCTTATGGAAATCCATTATTTATTAAAAAAAGGAGAACCTGCCTTAAGGCTCAATGCAGGATTAATAAGTCAAATCAGAATGCATACCATAGTAAAATTATTTCATAAATCTGGTGAGCAAGATTTATCAAAAATATGCAAACTTGCAAATATATCTAACCCTAAAAGAATTTTTTTTATCCGTAAAAAAGTTAATAATACATCCTCAGATTTCTTAATTAAATTAATGAGTAATTTACTAGATATTGAATCATCACTAAAAAAGGGCAATAATCCTATTAATGTTTTTACGGAAAATCTCGTTAACTTAAGTTAATCAAATATTAAGTTTGATAATTTATATTATGATTTAAATATGGCTTTATTAATCAAAAAATTTGGCGGCACATCAGTTGAAGATATTACAAAAATTAAGGCGATTGCACATAGTATCATTCAAAGTAAAGAAGCTGGAAATGATATCGTCGTAGTTGTATCTGCAATGGGTCATTCTACAGATCACTTAAATAAGTTAGCAGAATCAATCAGCAAAAATCCCAATAGCCGAGAATTAGATATGCTCCTCTCTACGGGGGAGCAAGTAACTATGGCACTTCTATCAATGTCACTAAATGAATATGGGATTCCTGCAATATCTTTGACAGGTAGCCAAGTTGGAATTGTTACTGAATCAATTCATGGGAAAGCAAGAATTCTAGATATCAAAACAGAACTAATACAAAACTATATTGATCAAGGTTATGTAGTAGTAGTTGCTGGGTTTCAAGGTTCCACTCTTAGTCATACTGGATCAATGGAAATAACAACTTTGGGAAGAGGGGGTTCAGATACTTCAGCAGTAGCACTATCTACAGCATTAGGTGCAGAAACTTGCGAGATATATACAGATGTTCCTGGAGTTCTTACCACTGATCCAAGAATTGTACCTAGTGCAAAATTATTAGATATTATTAGTTGTGAAGAGATGCTAGAACTTGCGAGTGTTGGAGCTTCAGTACTTCATCCAAGAGCTGTAGAAATTGCTAGAAATTATGGAATTAAATTATATGTGAAATCGAGTCAAACCCTATCAAATGGCACTCTTCTACATAGCAAAATAAAACCATTAGCTCTAAAAAGAGGAGGGTTAGAATTAACAAAAACTGTTAATAGTCTTGAAGTATTAGAAAACCAAACCGTATTTAGTATTTCCAACCTACCTGATAGACCTGGTATTGCAGCTCAAATATTTGAAACTTTGTCTGAAGCGAGCATTAATGTTGATTTAATAATCCAAGCTACACATGATGGGAGGAGTAATGATATTACATTTACAGTTAATGAGTTTGAGTTAACCAAAACAATTGATCAATGTAAATTGATAACAAATCAATTAGGTGGCGAATATGATTTCAAAACAAATATGACTAAATTAAGTATTCAAGGTGCTGGAATAATGGGGAGACCAAGTGTATCGGCTGATTTATTTGATACTTTATCCCAAGCAAACATAAATGTAAGATTAATAGCTACCAGCGAAATAAAAGTCAGCTGTGTAGTTGATATTGACAATATTCCAAAAGCTATTAGGTTTGTAGGTGAAAAATTTCAATTATCTGATAAACAAATTTTTATTAATCCAATAATAGAGAGAGAGGATCAGCCTGAGGTAAGAGGAATTGCATTAGATAAAAATCAAGTTCAAGTTAGCATTCGGAACCTACCTGATAAACCTGGGGTGGCAGCTTCAATATGTTTAGCTCTCGCAGAGAGTAATTTAATTTTTGATACTATTGTTCAATCTGAAAGATTAAAATCTTTAAAAACAAAAGATATTAGTTTTACCATGAACAAGCAAGATAGAGAAAGAGCTAATAAAATTTTCCACTCTTTAACAAAAAATTTATCAGGATCATTTATCGAAGATGGCCCAGCGATAGCTAAAGTAAGCACAGTTGGAGCTGGAATGGCGTTTAAGGTTGGAACAGCTGGGAAAATATTTAGAGCACTTGCTAATGAAAATATTAATATTGAAATGATTGCTACAAGTGAAATAAGAACTTCTTGTATCGTCTTAGAAAAAGACTGCGACCAAGCAGTAAATGCCATTCATTCTTATTTCGAATTAGATAAATAAATAATTATTTAAGTATTTCTTGATAATTTTTGCCTGAGTTTCTTAATTCTATCTCTAAGATTTGCAGCCTCTTCAAAATTTAGTTCTTTTGCTGCATCTTTCATTTTATTTTCTAACTTATCAATTAAGTTAGGCATTTCATCTAGTAAACATTGATTATCTTTAGCATTTAAAATATCGTCCGTTTTATTACTAACAATGTTTATTAGATCTTTAGATAATCCTCCAGTATCTAATTTTCTGGAAAGCTCTAAAAAAGATAATATTGAATTTTCAATTTTCTTACCTGCAGGTTTAGGAGTAATGCCATTGATTTGATTATATTTTTTTTGGATAGTTCTTCTTCTATCAGTTTCAGATATCGCTCTTTTCATTGATTGGGTAAAGTTATCTGCATAAAGTAAAGCAACCCCCTCAACATGTCTTGCCGCTCTTCCAATAGTTTGAATTAGAGATCGCTCTGCTCTCAAAAAGCCCTCTTTATCAGCATCTAAAATAGCAACCAAAGAAACTTCAGGGAGATCAAGACCTTCTCTTAGTAAATTTACTCCAACCAATACATCATATTCACCCAATCTAAGATCTTGAATAATCTCTATCCTTTCAATCGAATGAATTTCAGAATGCAAATATCTCACCCTTACTTTATTGTCAGATAAAAAATCCGTAAGATCTTCTGCCATCCTTTTTGTAAGAGTAGTAACCAATACTCTCTGGTTCTTTTTAGCTCTAACTCTTATTTCTGATAAAAGATCATCTATTTGTCCATCACTAGGCCTTACATCAATTATGGGATCTAAAACCCCTGTAGGTCTAATAACCTGTTCAATAAACTTGCCTTCGCATTGATCTAACTCCCATTGGCCAGGAGTTGCACTAATAAACAATGTCTGTCTGGATTTTTCCCAAAACTCTTCACACTTTAAAGGTCTATTATCTGCAGCACTCGGTAATCTAAAACCATGATCTATTAATACTTTTTTTCTAGCTTGATCTCCGTTATACATTGCATGTAATTGCGGACATGTTACGTGACTTTCATCAACTACTAATAACCAATCTTTTGGGAAATAATCTATTAGACATTCTGGAGGAGTTCCTTCTTCTCTACCAGCCAAATGACGTGCATAATTTTCAACACCATTACAATATCCAACTTCTCTTAGCATTTCCAAATCATATTTTGTGCGCTGCTCTAAACGCTGTGCCTCCAACAACTTGCCTTCATAAGCAAATTTATCGAGTTGTTCTTTTAATTCATTTCTAATAGCACTAATGGCAGAATCTAGTCTCTCTTTTGGAGTGACAAAATGCTTGGCTGGATAAACACTCACTTGATCAAGACTCTCAAGAATCTCTCCAGTTAATGGATCAACAAATCTAATAGCCTCAATCTCATCTCCAAATAATTCAATTCTTATCAATCTGTCTTCATAAGCTGGTCCAATTTCTAATACATCTCCCTTAATTCTAAATCTACCTCTCGTAATTTCTGTATCATTTCTTGTATATTGATTATCCACAAGCGCTCTTAAAGAAGAACGTAAATCTATAGATTCACCAACAGCAAATTTAACAGCAGCTTTTAAATATTCACTTGGTATTCCTAAACCATAAATACAACTAATAGATGCAACAACAATTACATCCTTCCTTTCAAATAATGATCTAGTAGCCGAATGCCTAAGCATATCAATCTCTTCATTAATTGAAGAAGTTTTTGCTATGTAAGTATCGCTTACTGGTACATAAGCTTCTGGCTGATAATAATCATAGTAAGAGATAAAGTATTCAACAGCATTTTTAGGAAAAAACTGCCTTAATTCATTACATAATTGAGCTGCTAAAGTTTTATTATGAGCCAGAATAAGTGCTGGTCTTCCAGTTTGCTGAATTACATTAGCAATAGTAAAAGTTTTTCCCGTTCCAGTTGCTCCTAAAAGGGTCTGAAACTCTTCGCCACTATTAACTCCTTGAACTAACTTCTTAATGGCTTTAGGTTGATCACCATTTGGTTGATAAGGTGCTTGAAGCTTATAGTTATTCATTCATCTAATAACTTAAGATTTTTTATATCTTAGGAAACTTTTTCTTTAATCATTGAATTTTTCAAAGATTCTTTTAGACCTCTAACAACAGCAACCATTGATATTAAATCATCTAATTTATTTACTACAGATCCAACTCCAACTGCAGAAGCTCCACATGATACTGCCAACGGACATGTTACCTCACTTAAACCTGAAGCACTCATGATAGGAATATTAATAGACTGTTTCTCAAATTCCTTGAATATTGCAAAAGTAGCCGCCAAAGTAGGTACTGACTTTTCTAATAATCCTTGAATTCCTGAACTATATGGGTTAGAACTTTTGCCTCCTTCAGTTTGAATAATATCAGCGCCTTCAAGAACTAATTTAATTGCAAGATCTACTTGTTTATCAATAGGCATATTATGTGGAACTGTCACTGATAGAGGAATATTAGGTAAAAGATCTTTAGTTTCTTTTGTAAGATTTAAAATTTTCTCCCCCGAAAAAGTAATTCCTTGGTCATAAAAACTATCGTAATTACCTATTTCTATTAAAGAAGCTCCTGCCTTAACTGAATTTATAAAAGACTTAGGCTCTACGGAACTTACGCAAATTGGCAATGGTGAAATCCTAATCGCGGATTCAACTAATTCAGGTTTACAAGCTATATCAATTAAATCGGCTCCGCCCATCGAGGCTGCTTCAACAATTTTGTTAACAGTTTGAGTTTCAAAATTACTTAATCCTGAAATAACTTTGAGTAAAGATTTACTGCTAAGCTCTTCTTGAATTTTTTGTGGCAAAAGATTAATCAGACTCATAGATTTGATGAATTTATTACCTGATTGTGACATTGTTTTATTAAAACAGTGAATTTTTAAAAAAATATTATCTGAGTTAAACAATATGTCTGATAAAAATTCGTCGCAAAAAAATTGGACATCTTGGCATCATCTCCTGCACAAAGAAATTTTGGGCAATAAAACATTAATTCCCGATGGAGCAAATCTATTAATAGCAGTTTCTGGAGGACAAGATTCGATGGCTTTATTGAACCTAATCAACGATATGAAAACTCAACATAATTGGTTTGTGAATGTTTGGCATGGAGATCATCAATGGCATGAAAAATCAGCGAAATATGCACTTGAATTGGAAAGTTACTGTAATAAAAAAAATATTGCATTTTTTATTGATCAAGCAAATAAAAATAATATTTCTTCTGAAGAAAAAGCAAGAGATTGGAGATACAAGAAATTAAGTGAAAAGGCAAATCAATTATTAATTGAGAACCAAAAAGAAATTGATATTTACTTATTAACGGGTCACACGAATACAGATAATGCAGAAACATTTTTATTAAATTTAGCTAGAGGAAGCAATTATGCAGGACTAAGCTATATCAACAAAAAAAGATTACTTAAACATCATATTTTTTTAATAAGACCATTATTGATATTTTCTAGAGAAGATACTAAAAAGTTTTGCCAACTTCAAAATATTCCCATTTGGGAAGACCCGACTAACTGCGATCTAACAATTAAGAGAAATATTGTAAGAAAAGAAATTATCCCTATTTTAGAAGCTATGTATCCTGGTTGTTCTAAGAGGATAAATAGTTTTGCAGAAAAAATGAGCAATTATAAGAATGAGCAAAATGATCTCAGTAAGCTTGCATCCCTTTATTGTGAAGATGCAATTGGTGTAAAGAGGGAATTATTAAATAGCTTATGCATTGAAGCAAGATGTACTATTTTAAATACTTTTCTAAAGAAGGATTGTACAAAACAATTAAGCTCAAAAAATTTAACTCATTTAGCTTCTTCAATTCTTGAGAAAGATAGAGGCAAAATAGATTTACCAGATGGATTTGAAATTGTTTGGAATAAGGACTATATAAATCTAGAAAAAAACTAGTTTGATACTGCAGATCTCCTTCTTCTAGTCCTACCTGCAGGTGCCTCCTCTGTCTTAGCTACTGGAGTGTTAACAGAATCTTTTACAGATTGATTATTCTTTACTTGATTTGTATTTCTAGCTGATGAATTATTTTTATAATTATTTTGATTGCGGTTTATATTTTGATTATTAACATTTGGATAATGTTTATTTTTTGGATGCTGATTTTGCTCATTAACTATTTGAGGTTTATAAGCTCGGGTTCCGCTTGGTGCAGGTTGAGCTAAGCATAGAATTAATGGCTCTACTTGTAATTCTCTTCGCATTCTTCTAGTTAAACCATTTTCAATCTCTCTTTGGACCCCAATCCAATCAACTTCAAAACTATTTGGACTGGTTTGTCTTGATAATTGTTTCCAGCGGTTTTCTAGTACCCAATTTATCTCCCTTTCGGTCCACATTGACATTTTTCTTGGATCAGCTGATATTACTACCCCTCTTAAACTTACTCGTGGTGGGGCTACCATATTACCATCTGTGCTTATAGGAGCTAAAACAGTAACTATTCCATCATCTGCTAACTGCTGTCTTTCTTTTAGAGCTCTTGCATCTACCACACAAGTCCTTGTATTATCCAGCATTTCAATTCCAGACTTTACTGGATCTCCTTGAATCATTGAATCAGCTCTAAGCTCAATTGTGTCTCCATTATCAAGGATAAGTATATTATTGGGATCTACGCCCATCGATTCAGCGGTTTTACCATGCAAAACTTGCATTCTATATTCGCCATGTACTGGAACAAAAAACTTTGGTTTAATTAACGCTAGCATCAATCTTTGATCATCTCTACATCCATGACCAGAAACATGAATTCCATGTTCTTTACCATAAATAACATTAGCTCCCAATTTAATTAATCTATCAATACTATGCACTACAGAAATTGTATTTCCTGGAATTGGACTGGAAGAAAAAATTACTGTATCAGTAGTTTTAAGTTTAACGTGTGGATGTTCATCTCTTCCGATCCTACTTAATGCAGCCATTACCTCTCCTTGACTACCTGTCATTAAGAGTAGGGTTTCTCTATCAGGTAAATCTCTTATGCTTTTAATTGGGAAAAAGAGATCGTCAGGACATTTTATGTAGCCTAATTCACGACATTTTCCAACAACATTTAGCATTGATCGTCCCATTAATCCAATTTTACGTCCATGTTTCATTGCTAATTGGATCACCATCGCAACTCTATGGGTTGAACTTGCAAAAGTGGTAAGCATAATTCTACCTTTGGCTTCAGATATTATTCGATCTAAATTTGGAAAAACAGAAATTTCTGAAGGAACAAAACCCTTTACTTCGGAATTTGTAGAATCCGAGAGTAAGCAAAGAACACCCTTCTCTCCATAGAATGCCATTCTTTCAATATCAGCATGTTTGTTATCAGGTGGCAGATGATCAAATTTAAAGTCCCCAGTAAAGAAAACAACACCTACTGGAGTAGTTAGAGCTAAAGAAAAACTATCGCCAATTGAGTGAGTATTACGTATAAATTCTAATGAAAAATGCTGGCCAAGTTTGACAACTTGCCTTGGTTCTATAGTCTGTGTTGTTGTCCTATCAGCCACGCCTGCTTCTTCCATTTTTCCTTTAAGCATTGATATCGCTAAAGGTGGGCCATAAATCACAGGAATATTAAATTTCTTTAAATGATGAGAAATTCCACCAATATGGTCTTCGTGACCATGGGTTACTATCATTCCACGAAATCTATTTAAGTTAGCTTGCAAATAGGATGTATCAGGCATAACAACATTTACACCATGCATGCCATCACTTGGAAAAGCGAGTCCCCCATCTATTAAAATGATGTCATCTTGGTATTCAAAAACACATGTATTTTTACCTATTTCATGAAGACCCCCTAATGGAATAATTTTTAAAGCAGGTTCATTCGATCTTTTTGTTTGAGATAAGGTTTGAGTATTATTTGATTTGATTTGATTTGAATTCATAATGAAAGTATTTTAACAAGCTAAAAATGTGGTTATTAAAGTCAAAGTAACTTTATTAAAGGGTTAAAAAAAGTATTTACAAAGACAGATTTTGAATTATCTGAAGTAAGCTTTCTCTCTTTTCTTTAATTAGAGGCGTTAATGGATTCCTAGGAGAACCAACTTGCCAACCTCTTAGTTCTAAAGCTGCTTTGATGGGAATTGGATTTGTCGTTTCAAAGAGTGCTTTGAAAAGTGGTTGCAGTTTTTCATGAATATCAAGAGCAATAGATATTTCACCTTTTTGAAATGATTCAATCATAGTTTTAAGCTGCAACCCAACAATGTGGCTAGCTACGCTTACTACACCAACAGCACCAACAGATAACATAGGAAGCAACAATGAATCATCGCCACTATATATTGAAAGTTTAGAGCCGCACGCCGCCCTTAACTCTGTCACTTCTTCTATTCTACCGCTTGCTGCTTTAATACTGAGAATATTTGGGAAATTCATAAGTTTATTTACAGTGGTGGGCAATAAATTACAACCAGTTCTTCCAGGGATGTTATACAACATTAAAGGTAAATCACTAGCAGCATTAGCTATAGAACTAAAGTGTTTATAAAGACCTTCTTGAGGGGGCTTATTGTAGTAAGGGACAACAACTAAAGCACCATCCGCACCAAATTCATAAGCTTTTTGGGTAGCTTCTATAGCCTCACTAGTACAGTTACTACCTGTACCAACAATCACTTTAGATCTAGAATTTAAAGAACCTTTTACTGCAACAAACAAATTATGTTGTTCAGCCCATGTAAGAGTTGGAGACTCTCCTGTTGTCCCACAAAGCACAATTCCATCAGAACCATTTTCACAAAGATAATTAGAAAGTTTAATAGCTAATTCATAATCAACTGCACCATTTTTTTTAAATGGAGTAACCATAGCTGTCAATATTCTTCCGAATAATGGATTAGAAAATTTAGTATTGTTGGGAATCATTTTTTTGCAATTAATAATTCTGCTATTTGAACAGCATTAAGTGCTGCTCCTTTCCTTATTTGATCTCCACATAACCATAATTCTAATCCATTAGAATTACTAATATCAGTTCTTATTCTTCCTACCGCAATATTATCTCTTCCCATCACATCATTTGGCATCGGGAACCTATTTTTTTCATAATCTTCTATTATTTCTAAACCTTTAGCTTTTTTCAATTGATTGATAGCATAAGAAGGTTTGATAACATCATCAAATTCAACATTAACTGATTCAGAGTGAGCTCTAAGAATGGGAACTCGAACACATGTTGAAGACAGTTTTAAATCACTAATATTTAGTATTTTGCGAGTTTCATTTGTCATTTTCATCTCTTCTTCGCAGTAATTATTTGAAAGCATTGGTGAATTATGTAGAAAGAGATTAAATGCTAAGGAATATGGTAAGACTTCACTTTCTTTCGGATCTCCCTGCAAATATTTCTTAGTTAAAAACTGTAATTCCTCCATTGCTAATTGACCAGCTCCACTTACCGATTGATAAGTTGAAACGATTACTCTTTTAATCGGAGAAATTTTATTCAAAGGAGCTAAAACTAGAGTCAGTAATATTGTTGTGCAATTCGGATTAGCGATGACACCATTATGCTTTAAAGCTTCACAAGCATTTACTTCCGGGACAACAAGAGGAACATCATTTTCTAATCTGAATGCACTTGAATTATCAATTAGCACAGCATTTTGATCTTTAACTGTAGATAGCCATTGTTTTGAAATACTTCCACCTGCGGAAGCAAGAACTAAATCAACATTCAAAAATTCTTCTTTTGAAGCTTTTTTAGTAATAATTTCTTCTCCTTTCCATTTGACTATTTTTCCTTCTGAACGCTGAGATGAAAGCAAAACTAATTCTGAGATAGGAAAATCTCTTTCTTCAAGAATTTTAAGTATTTCTGATCCAACAGCACCTGAAGAACCTAAAACAGCTACTTTTAATGGTCTATTTGGCAAAAAAGGAGAATTTCTCACTATATAAATTAAAAAATTATAAGATTTAATATTTTTCTTACTGTATCAAAAAAGTTAACTTCAAGGAAATCACTTAATGTGGAATAATTAAGATTCTGCCTATTGTAATAATTTTAAAAACTCAAACATGATTAAAGAAGAATTAATAGTAAAAACTACCGCACTACCCCAAAGTAGAGTTTCACTTGAATTAGAAATACCATCTAATACATGCAAATCATGCGTAAATGAGACAATAAATTCAATTAGTCGTTCGGCCAAAATTCCTGGATTTAGGCTTGGCAAAATTCCAAAACAAGTATTAATACAACGAATCGGCATTACACAACTACATGCCTCTGCCCTAGAAAAAATAATTGATAAATCTTGGAACCAAGCTTTAAAGATGGAATCAATAGAGCCACTAAGTGAACCAGAATTAGTTGATGGATTTGAATCAATACTAAAAATTTTTAATCCGGAAAAACCTTTAAAAATTACTCTACAAACTGATATTGCACCCGAATTAAAATTAAAAAAATCAAAAGGTCTATCAGTTGAGATTAAAAAAAGTAAGTTTGACCCCAAATCCATAGATGAAGCTTTGGAAAAATCAAGAAATCAATTAGCAAATATTATTCCAGTTAATAACAGGCCTGCTAAGTTAGGAGATATCGCGGTAGTTAGTTTTAAAGGTATTTATAAAGATTCCAAAAAAGAAATCGACGGGGGATCTAGTGATTCAATGGATCTTGAATTAGAAAAGAACAAAATGATTCCAGGCTTCGTTGAGGGAATTGTTGGTATGAAAATTGATGATAATAAAACTCTTACTCTAAGATTTCCTGAAGACTATTCTCATGAAGATTCCAGAGGTAAAGAAGCAATTTTTGAAGTAAGTCTTAAAGATCTTAAAGAAAAAGAATTACCCGAACTTAATGATGATTTTGCAAAACAATCTGGAAATAAAGATTCATTAAAAGAACTAAAAAAAGATATAGAAAAACAACTAAAGGAGAATTTTGATAATACTCAAAAAAATATAAAGGTTGAAGCTTTAATGGATGCACTATCCAAAGAGTTAGATGCCGAGATTCCAAAAGCAATGATTGATATTGAAGTTAGAAATAATATTGAACAAACAGCGCAAAGATTTGCTCAACAAGGCATGGATATTAAATCAACGTTTACTCCAGAATTGGTGAAATCTTTAGCAGAATCAACTCGTCCTCAAGCTGAAAAAAATGTTCAAAGAAATTTAGCTTTAAAAGCATTATCAGAAAGAGAAAAAATCACAGTCGATAATGAAGAAATAGATCAGAAAATGAAGGAATATGAAGATGAAATTTCTAAATCACCAAAACAAATTGACATTCAGAAATTAAAAGATGTAGTTCGCAACGATCTCCTACAAGAAAAGTTAATAACTTGGCTAGAAGAAAATTCAGTAGTAAAAGAAATAAATGAAAAAGCAACAAAATTAACCACAAAAACAACCACAAAAGCAACTAAAAAAAAAGGAGTTCAAACTAAAAGTAAACCCAAGGTAAATAAAAAAGAAAAAAATTAATTTAATAAAAAATTTAACTAATCAACAAAAAAACCTTTAAATTATATTTAGAAAGAGACTAACTAAGTGTATTCTGAAAAAAAACATTTAATCCAAAGCTCAATAAATCCTACTGATATTATTGATAACTCTAGATCTGCTGTTCCAACTGTAGTGGAACAATCTGGAAGAGGAGAAAGAGCATTTGATATTTATTCAAGATTGTTAAGGGAAAGGATAATATTTTTAGGTACCGGGATTAATGATCAAGTATCAGATTCACTAGTTGCACAATTATTATTTCTAGAAGCCGAGGATCCTGACAAAGATATACAAATATATATCAATTCTCCAGGAGGTTCTGTAACTGCTGGATTAGCTATATACGATACGATGCAACAAATTTCGCCAGACGTTGTAACAATATGTTTCGGGGTGGCTGCAAGTATGGGTGCATTCCTACTTAGTGGTGGAGCGAAAGGGAAAAGGTTAGCTTTACCAAATTCGAGAATAATGATTCACCAGCCTCTTGGGGGCGCTCAAGGCCAAGCAGTAGAAATTGAGATACAAGCAAAAGAAATACTATTTCTCAAGAAAACATTAAATTCTCTTTTGGCAGAACATACCGGTCAATCTTTAGAAAAAATTAATGTAGATACTGAAAGAGACTATTTTCTATCACCTTCACAAGCAGTTGAATATGGATTAATTGACAAAGTCATAAAAAATGACAAGTAAAACAAATATTTTAAGAATATGATGACGAATCCAATTTTATAAGCAATCCTAATAAGTAAGGGATATTTACCTTTTTATTCTAAACAAGCTTTGATAATCGATGGCTAAATTTGACGCCCATCTAAAATGTTCATTTTGTGGTAAATCACAAGATCAAGTTAGAAAACTTATAGCTGGTCCAGGTGTTTACATTTGTGATGAATGCATAGACCTTTGTAATGAAATTCTCGATGAAGAATTAATTGATACTCAAGCAAAACTAAATAACTCCCCACAAGTAAAGAAAAAATTACCAACCAATAATCCTAATAAAGCAATTCCTTTAGAGTTAACTTCTATCCCCAAACCACTTGAAATAAAAACTTTTCTTGATAACCAAGTTGTAGGTCAAGAATCTGCAAAAAAAATACTATCAGTTGCTGTTTATAATCACTACAAAAGACTAGCTTGGAGATTAAAAGAAGAAAATAAAGAAGATAATTCTAATGATTTCCAAGCAACTAAACTACAAAAATCAAACATCTTACTAATTGGGCCAACTGGGAGTGGTAAAACGTTATTAGCACAAACTTTAGCTGAATTTCTTGATGTTCCTTTTGCAGTAGCTGACGCAACAAGTCTGACTGAAGCTGGATATGTTGGCGAGGATGTTGAAAATATCCTATTGAGACTTCTACAAAAGTCTGAAATGAATGTGGATTTAGCTCAAAAAGGGATTATATATATTGATGAGATAGACAAGATCGCTAGAAAGAGTGAAAATCCATCAATTACTAGAGATGTATCCGGAGAAGGAGTTCAACAAGCATTATTAAAAATGCTTGAAGGAACAATAGCTAATGTTCCACCACAAGGAGGAAGGAAACATCCCTACCATGACTGCATTCAAATCGATACAAGCCAGATTTTATTTATATGTGGTGGGGCATTTATAGGTTTAGAAGATATTGTTCAAAAACGTTTAGGGAAACATTCAATTGGATTTACCACTAACCCTGACCAAAGCAAAGTGAATGCAAAAAAAATAGTTGATTCCCGAGATGCTCTTAAGAGTTTGGAACTAGATGATTTAGTCAAATATGGATTAATTCCAGAATTCATCGGAAGAATTCCTGTATGCGCAGTATTAGATCGTCTTACTAAAGAAACTCTTGAATCAATTCTGACGGAACCAAGAGATGCACTGGTTAAGCAATTTAAAACTTTATTAAGTATGGATAACGTTGAATTAAATTTCGAAGCAGAATCTGTTGAAGCAATTGCAAATGAAGCTTTTAAAAGAAAAACAGGTGCTAGAGCTCTTAGATCAATAATTGAAGAATTAATGCTTGATTTAATGTATACCCTTCCATCACAAGAAGAAGTAAAAGAGTTCACCATTACGAAAAAAATGGTAGACAACCTGTTCTCATCAAAAATTGTTAAACTTCCTGCAAGCTCTCAAAGGATTATTAAAGAATCTGCTTAAAAATTAAGGTTATTGTTTTCCAAAATTAAACCTTAAATATTTAATTAAGAATAATAAATGCTTAATATACATAAACCTTTTCATCAAAAATACAGGCCGGGCAATCTTGATGAGCTAGTTGGTCAAGAATTTATATCAATCACTCTTAAACAAGCGTTAATATCTCAAAAAATTGCGCCTGCTTATCTTTTTAATGGACCTAGAGGGACGGGGAAAACATCATGTGCAAGAATATTTGCAAAATCATTAAATTGTCTATCATCTGAACAACCTTCACCAACTCCATGCGGGAAATGCGAATTATGCATACAAATTGCAGATGGTAATGCCCTAGATATTATTGAAATTGATGCTGCATCTAATACTGGAGTTGAAAATATACGAGAAATAATAGATAGAGCAAGATTTGCGCCTACTCAAGCTAGATGGAAAGTATATGTTATTGATGAATGTCATATGCTTTCAACAGCCGCATCAAATGCTTTACTCAAAACTATTGAAGAACCTCCTGAAAGAGTTGTTTTTATTCTTGCAACTACAAATCCTGAAAGAGTTATAAATACCATTCAAAGTAGATGTCAAAAATTCGACTTTAAAAGAATCAGCTCAAATACTATTTTTCACAACCTTTCAGAAATAGCAAATAAAGAATCAATTAAATTTGAAGATCAAGCGCTAAAACTAATTGCAAAAAGATCCAATGGTGGAATGCGCGACGCTCAAAGTTTACTAGATCAATTAAGTCTTCTTCCTGATGGCATAACTACTAAAAATGTTCAAAACTTGCTTGGAGAAGTATCTGAAAATGATTTAATTAGTTTAATCAATGCATTAATTAATAATGAGCCAGAATCGTTATTAATTAGTTGTAATAACTTATATGATGCAGGAAATGAACCACATGAGATATTAGTTGGATTATTAAATATCACAAGAGACCTATTACTTAAGACTTTAAATAATCATTATTCAGACATTTACTATACATCTATTGACTTTCAAAATGAATTAAATAAATTTTCTCATAATATTAGTAAGGATAGGATAATTGACTGGCATAACAAGCTTAAAAATGTTGATTATCAAATCAAAACAAGTGATAATCCGAGATTATGGTTAGAAATACACTTAACAAGTCTCCTTAAAGAAAATATCAATCAAACAATAATTAATAATAAAGAATTAATTAATAAACCAGTTACCCCAGAAGAAAATAAAAAACAAAATGAATCAGTAGATTTCAAAAAGAGAGAATTAATTAATAAACCAGTTACCCCAGAAGAAAATAAAAAACAAAATGAATCAGGATATTTCGATAAGAAAGAATTAATTAATAATAAAGATATTAACCAAAATTCTAAAAATGATAATCAAACTGATTATTTAAAAGAAAAGTGGGAGCTAATTCTCTCTAAATTAGAATTACCATCGACAAAAATGTTACTTTCTCAGCAAGCAGAACTTGCCAGTTTTGATTCGAATGAAGTTTTAATAGCATTATCTCCCAACTGGGAAAATATGATCAAAAGTCGAAAAGTAATAATTGAAAATGCTATAAAAAAAGTATTTGGGGATAAAGTAAAACTTAACTTTTCTAGCAAAAAAATTAATATTACTAAGACTGCAAAATTACAAGAGAAAGTAATTAAGAAATTAAATGACCATAAGGAAAACCAAAGCAATAGTTTTCAAAATTCACCCTCCCAAACTAATAAACCTCAACCAGAATCTTATGATAACAGTTCCAAAAACTTAGCAAATTTTTTTAACGGAGAAATTATTGATTTAGATGAATAAATTAAACACCAGTATGAAGTGTTTTCTTCCAGAGAATCTTTTTAGGAAAAATAGACATTTTTATTGTTACCCATGGTATAACTAAAAACCAATGAGATAGATATACAAGAGAAACTAACATCATCATCAAATTGAGATTTTGTAAAACTGGACCTTCACTCTTGCATGAAGAGCCATACCAAACTGCAATTCCAGACAAAGTAAATGCTGTTATGGAGATTGGCCAATAGCTGGGTGAATCTGTTAGAGCAATACTTAAAATCAAGTCAAACAAAGAAATAATAGGCAAGGCATATTGCAAGGTAAAGAAAAAGGTTAAATCAAACTTTTGAATAATATCAATTTTTTTTGAAAATAATTGCTCGCCATAATCAAAAAATCTTTGCAAACCTCCTTCAGCCCATCTTTGTCTCTGTGAAAATAGAGCAGATATATTTTCAACTGCTTCTTCCATAACAGGAGGATCCCATAGAATCCCAATTTTTGCTTTAGAAAGTAAAAGCCTAAGGCTTAAATCCAAGTCATCAGTAACTGTATCTTCATTAAACGAACCACATTTCAATAAAACTTCTTTATTAATTAATTGACCATTCCCTCTCAATTCAGATACTCCCGCAACAGATAATCTCCCATATTGAAAAATTGCATCCATTGCCATTTCCATAGACTGACAAGTGGTTAAAAAATTTTTACTTAAATTTATGACGGATTTTCTTAATTGCACTGCTGACCAAGATCCCTCATAAACGAAACGAAATAGTCTTGGTAGAGTATCATTTTTCAATTGAGCATCAGCATCTAATATTAATAACCATTCTCCGTGTGTAAACTTTAAAGCATAATTTAATGCTCCTGATTTACCACCTCCAGCATTTGCAGATCTAGTAATAATTTTTAATTTTTCAAACTCTTTAGATAACCTTTCCAAAATTAGAGGAGTCTTATCAGAACTACCATCATCAATGATATAAATATTTAATTTTTTAATTGGATAATCTAAATTAAATAATCTTTCAACTAATCTTTCAATAACATTTTCTTCATCTCTAGCAGCAACTAAAATATCGAGAGCAGGTAACTTATCATCACTAATTATCTTTTGGTTACTTTGTGAAAAAACACTTCTTTTTATATTTTTTGAAATTACATTTAATCCATAACAAGCAACTAAAAAAGAAATCGTTATTGTAAAAAATAGAAAATGTTTGAATTGAAAGATATGGGGAATAGTACTTACTAATAAACAAACAGCAAGAAATAAAAATGATTTTAATCTTCGATTTTTATAAAAACCGTTACTCATAAACGCTAACTTATAATTTTTATTTTTATTATTGAGACGATATCTCAATTTTTTTAATTTTTGTTCCCTTATAGTAATGATTCAATATTTGTTCATAAGTAAAGCCAATTTCAGCCATTTCTATCGCTCCTGATTGAGATAAACCTACACCATGACCAAAGCCTCCTCCTTTAAAAAGCCAAAGATTATCATTTAATTTATTAATAGTAAATAAATTACTCGGCAAAAAACTCAATATTCGACGAATATCATCTTTTACGAGAACTATTGGTTTCTTTAAATTTTTTAGCTTAATTTCTAATTTTATTACTCTTCCACTGAAGCCTCTATCAATAATATTTAGATCAACCAAATCTGATCTCTCCTCAATTAATTGATTATTTAATAGATTATTTTGGATAGTCTCATTAGAGAGTATTTTCTCCCATCGAAACAGAGAATGCTTTCTACCATAAACTTTTTCATCTGCAAAATCGAGGAATTTATTTAATTCATCCCCACTTTTAATTGGAAGTCTAAAAGCTTTTTTTAAAGAATTTGAACCATCAATCATTGAATTAAGGTAACGATAATCTTTTATTTGCCAAGATTCACTTGCACTAGCTGATATTCCTCCATTAGATCCATGATAAAAGGAATTAATTGGTTTCTTTTTATAAGTGATTATTAAATTTGAAGTATCTTCTATCGCTTTATGTACATTTTTATATTTAATCAAAGGAGGTTTATAAACTTGGCATTGAGTAGTTATACACAAATGATATTGATCTATTTTAAATCTATCGGAATTATAAAGTGCCCAAGTTCTCGCAATTACTGCTTGTGCTTTCAATGCTTCTAAAGGTGAATTAGAGCCAATTTCATGTGGCAGAACACCTTTTAAGTAATCATCAAATTTTATTTTCTGAATCAACGTCCAAGTTCCATATGAATCTTTAGCTAAATAAAACTTTTTACCAAAATTAATATCATTAATTCTTATCTCTTGAGATGAAGATATATATATCGGGCCTTGGAGTTCATGTTGCGAATATTCAGTAACAAGGAAAGGAGTAATTTTTGACTTGTACGATTTTTTAAACAGTCTATAGTTTAGTTTTTTATCAGGAAGGTTTTTGCCAACTGGAATCCAAACTTCCCAATTGTTTGGAAAGGCAACTAGAGCTTGATAACCTTTTTCTTTTAATTTTTCAGCTTGCTTTTGTGCAGATTCATAGCTTGCAAATGGACCAAATACTAGTCTTTCAATAGTGAGAGGGGTTATCAAGTTTTTTGTCTTCAAGACAATATTTATTTTTTTGGATTTGTGTTTTACACCATTAGTAGAATGGAGTTTTAAAAAATCATCTTTTGTAGTAAAAGTAATATTATTTTTTTTGGGAAAGTTATCACTTCTAGCTCCTAAGTATTGTTTTAATCCAATTAAAAAATTACCTTTTTTTAATTCTTGAGTAAGATTTATTTTTAAAGATTCATCTGCAAAGCCGCTTAATGTCAGGATTGGCGAAATTGAACAAAATAAGCAACATCCATAAATCAGAAACTTTAAGTTCAATTTGCGCAGCATAAGTTCGACATTACCTTTTCAATTCAAAACTTTAATTTGCACCAATGCATATAAAGGTTTAGATTATCTAGATTAAACGTTCTCAAGGGAAATGTCTAAACTTAAAACTCGTAAATCAGCCGCTAAAAGATTTAAAGCTACTGCAACGGGTAAATTTACTAGAAGAAGAGCTTTCCATAATCATTTATTAGATCACAAAAGCTCAAAATTAAAGAGACATCTTAAAACAAAAGCTGTTGTTGATGAAAGAGATGCTGATAATGTAAAATTAATGATTCCCTACGCTTAAGAGCATTCAAATTACTTTTAAAATAAATTCATGGCACGCGTTAAAAGAGGCAACATAGCCAGAAAAAGAAGAAACAAAATCTTAAACCTCGCTAAAGGTTTCAGAGGAGGAAACAAAAATCTTTTTAGAACAGCAAATCAAAGAGTAATGAAAGCTCTCTGCAACGCTTATAGAGATAGAAGAAGAAGAAAAAGAGACTTCAGAAGACTTTGGATCTCAAGGATAAATGCCTCGGCAAGAATTAATGGCACAAATTACAGCAGATTAATTAATAGGATGAAGACCTCTGACATAATTATCAATAGAAAAATGCTTGCACAATTAGCTTTAAGCGATCCACAATGTTTTGAAAAAATAGTTTCTACCGTAAGCAATTAAATTTAAAAATAAAATTGTTTAAAATTTCTTATAAGTAATGGAAATATCTTCCTTTCAATCCTATTTGATCATCCTTTTTATAGTACTTGTAATAATCTCTATTTTTGTATTTAGGCAATTTCTTAGGACAAGAAAGGAAGAATTAAATTTAGTAAAATTTGAGCAAAAAGGCCTTAATTCATTAACAAAAGCTTCTGAATTATATGAATTTGGCTCTATCCAAATTAAAAAAAGGTTATATACAGAAGCCTCTAAGACTTTTTTGAAAGCTGTTGAATCTTATGATAACGAATCAGACGAAGCAAAAGCTATTATTGAAAATGCTCTCGGTTTTTCTTATGCAGCACAAAATGAGTTTAAAAAAGCAATCAAGCACTATAACTCAGCTATAAAATCACTCCCTGGATATACAGTCGCTTTAAATAATCTGGCATCTGCACAACAGCGACTGCTGGAATATGATTTAGCATATGCAACTTATAAGAAAGTTTTAATAATAGATCCAAACAACAAAACAGCAATTAAAAAGAGTAAAGAACTTGAAAAAAGAAATAATTACACCCCTTTCAAAGGAATAAAAGATAAAGGATTTTAAAATGAAACAAGATTCATGTTTACAAATTGGAGGTAAAAGCTTCTCAAGTAGGTTGATGGTTGGTACAGGAAAATATACGTCTTCAGAAGTAATGATAGAGAGTTTAGATAATACTGAATCTGAAATAATCACTGTCGCAGTGAGAAGAATTCAAAATAATGAAAATGGAGAAAATTTACTAGAAAAAATTGACTGGAAAAAATTCTGGATGCTTCCTAATACTGCTGGTTGTACCAATTCAGACGAAGCAATAAGAATAGCAATTTTAGGAAGAGAACTGGCCAAATTATCAGGTCAAGAAGAAAATAATTTCGTCAAATTAGAAGTTATTCCTGACAAAAAATATTTATTACCTGATCCTATTGAAACCCTTAAAGCAGCTGAAATATTGATAAACAAAGATTTTATTGTTCTTCCATATATAAATGCAGATCCAATATTAGCTAAAAAGTTAGAAGAAATAGGTTGTTCAACTGTGATGCCCTTAGGATCACCTATTGGCTCTGGACAAGGCCTTTTAAATTTATCTAATATATCCATAATTATTGAAAATTCCAATATTCCAGTAATAATTGATGCTGGTATAGGTGTACCTAGTGAAGCTTCTCAGGCTATGGAACTTGGAGCAGATGGAGTTTTAATCAATAGTGCTATAGCATTAGCTAAAAACCCCTTAAAAATGGCTAAAGCGATGAATTATGGTGTAAAAGCAGGAAGAGACGCTTTTTTAGCTGGAAGAATTGAAAAGCAGAAGTTAGCAAACGCTAGTTCACCTGAAAAAAACATCTCAATAAAGTAATTTGATTCTTTAAAAATAATTTTATTATTAAAAAAATTGCAAGAATAACCAATTTATTAATTAAAGAGAAAAGATTTGAAACTTTTTACAATCTTTTTTCGCATTTTGGAAGCGCTCTGTAGTAATTTAATAAATATAAAATGACATTTTAATTCTGGAGTTTTGAGTGAAAGTAATTGTTCTTGGCGGAGATGGTTTTTGCGGTTGGCCTTGTGCGGTGAATTTAGCAGAACAAAATCATGAAGTAATTATAGTTGATAACCTAAGTCGCAGAAAAATAGATATTGATCTTGAAGTGGAATCGTTAACACCAATTTCTTCAATAAATGAAAGACTTTCTGCATGGGAAGAGACCGGTGGAAAACCAATAAAATTTATCAATATTGATCTTTCGAAACAATATCAAAAATTACTAAATTTACTTATTGAGGAAAAACCTGATTCGATTGTACATTTTGCTGAACAAAGGGCTGCACCTTACTCAATGAAATCAAGTTATACCAAAAGATATACAGTTGATAACAATGTGAACGGTACTCATAATTTACTTGCTGCAATTGTAGAAAGTAATTTAGATATTCATATTGTTCATTTAGGAACCATGGGAGTATATGGATATGGATCACATAGAGGCGCAACAATTCCTGAAGGTTATTTAAAAGTTGAAGTACCTCAACCAGATGGAAGTCGTTTTGAAGAAGAAATTCTTCATCCCGCCAGTCCTGGCAGCGTTTATCATATGACGAAGACATTAGATCAATTATTATTTCTTTATTACAACAAAAACGACTTGATTAGAATCACAGATTTACATCAAGGTATTGTTTGGGGCACAAATACAGAAACAACATTAAAAGATCCAAGATTGACAAATAGATTCGATTACGACGGCGATTACGGTACAGTTCTTAATAGATTTCTCATGCAGGCAGCGATCGGATATCCCCTTACTGTTCATGGGACAGGAGGACAAACAAGAGCTTTTATACATATTAAAGATTCAGTAAAATGCGTCCAACTAGCTCTAGAAAATCCTCCACAATCTGGCGAACGAGTAAAAATTTTCAATCAAATGACAGAAAGTCATCAGGTGGGAGAATTAGCTAAAAAAGTTGCTTCTCTTACTGGAGCCGAAATCAATTATTTACCAAATCCTCGAAATGAAGCTGTCGAAAATGATTTAATAGTTGATAATAAATGTTTCATAGAATTGGGGCTTAATCCCACCACTCTTGATAATGGCTTATTAGAAGAAGTTGTTGAAGTAGCTAAAAAATACTCTATGAGATGTGATAAAAAAAGGATTCCTTGTATTTCAACTTGGACGAAAAAACAGGCTAAAGCAATAAAAACTAATTAAAAATAGTTTTAATATCTAACTTAAAAAAGTGAAAATAGCATTCTTTACTGAAACTTTTCTACCTAAAGTTGACGGAATAGTAACAAGACTAACTAAGACCATCGAATTTTTAACAAAAAATGGTGATGAAGTTATAGTGTTTTGTCCTGAGGGATGTCCTGATTCTTATAAAGGAGCAACAATAGTAGGAGTTGCTGCAATGCCGCTACCTTTATATCCTGAATTAAAATTAGGCTTACCTGGCCCTGCAGTCTCTGATAAGTTAGAAGAATTCAAGCCAGACTTAGTACATGTAGTTAATCCCGCTGTACTTGGACTTGGAGGCATATGGCTAGCAAAAACAAATAATATTCCTCTAATTGCAAGTTACCATACACATCTTCCGAAATATCTTGAACACTACGGAATGGGTATGTTGGAACCCCTTTTATGGGAGTTGTTAAAAGCAGCTCATAATCAAGCCTTATTAAATCTTTGTACCTCAACTGCAATGGTTAATGAACTCGAAGATAAAGGAATACAGAGGACCGCTTTATGGCAAAGAGGTGTCGACACTGAGAACTTCAGACCAGAATTAAGAAGCGAAAAAATGAGAGAAAAATTATTTGGAAAATATCAAAATACGGATTCACTTTTGATTTATGTTGGTAGATTATCGGCAGAAAAGCAAATTGAAAGAATTAAACCTGTATTAGATAATATACCAGGAGCATGTCTCGCTCTAGTGGGAGATGGTCCCTACAGAGGACAGTTGGAAAAGATTTTTGAAAACACAAAAACAAATTTCATAGGTTATTTATCTGGTGAAGAGCTAGCCAGTGCATACGCATCTGGGGATATATTTTTATTCCCATCAAGCACAGAAACTCTCGGATTAGTATTGTTAGAAGCAATGGCTGCAGGATGCCCAGTAATAGGAGCTAATAAAGGTGGTATCCCAGATATTATCAATAATGGAATAAATGGTTGCTTATATAACCCAGATGAAGAAGACAATGGAGAAAGAAGTTTAATTGAAGCTACTAAAAAAATCCTAGCAGATAAGAATAAAAAAGAAGCTATGAGAAAAGAAGCTAGAAAAGAAGCTGAACAATGGGACTGGAACCAAGCTACTCTTCAATTACAAAAATATTATTCAGAAACACTTGAAAACATTTCCTAAATTTCTATAAATTAAGCCACATGTGGGGGTGGGGTAGGATTAATAAATGTATTGATGGGGAGTATTAAAGTAGCAATATTTTGATTCTTATCGGGCCTCTGTTTTTTAGGAAATCTTTTTCCAAATGGCACTCTAATTACATTAGTACCTTCAACTGAATTTACTTTTGTATTATTCTCTAAGGAATTATTAACAAAATTTGGTAAATTCAAATTATTAATTGGCAAGCGTTTAACCTTACCAGATTTAAAATCTTTGCTCATAGCTTCAAATACCCCAAATAAATTTGATGCTTGATAATAATAATAAAAAAATCTAAAAAAATTCTATAAGAAAATATTAAATTTTTTATTTAACTTGACGATAACTAAAAAACCAGAAGAATGCTAGTCTTTATGCACATTCTTTGTCATCTAAAAAATCTTTATCGTTAACATTACAAGAACAAATTAAATTTCTATCTCCATAAGCATTATCAATTCTTGATACAGAAGACCAGAATTTATGTTCGAATTTACCTTTATACGGATATGCAGCCTTTTCTTTTGAATAAGGATAATTCCAATTATCTGAAATTAACTCATTTATAGTATGAGGAGCATTACTAATTAAATTATTATTTCTGAGATTTATATTATTTTCAATTTCTTCAATTTCTTCGCTTATTAAGAGCATAGCTTCACAAAATCTATTTAACTCTGTCAAGCTTTCACTTTCAGTAGGCTCGATCATTATAGTTTCAGGAACTGGCCAACTTATCGTTGGAGCATGAAAGCTATAGTCTATTAATCTCTTAGCTATATCATTTACACTTAAACCTGTTTTTGACTTCAACTCTCTAAAATCAAGGATACATTCATGTGCGACAAAATTATTTTGTCCTTTATATAAAATCTTAAATTTATTTTTTAATGTATTAGCAATATAATTTGCTGACAATATTGCATGACTACTCGCCTTTCTTAAACCACTTTGACCAGCCATCTTTATGTACATCCAGCTTATTGGAAGAATGCTTGCACTTCCATGCTGTGAAGAAGATACAGAATAACCGAATTGACTTAAAGTATTACATTTCAAAGAATGGGAAGGAAGGAAAGGACTTAAAGTTTCAGATGTTGCAACTGGACCAACTCCAGGACCACCACCTCCATGAGGAATACAAAATGTTTTATGTAAATTTAAATGGCAAACATCCACGCCATAATCACCAGGCCTGCATAAACCGACCTGAGCATTAAGATTTGCTCCATCCAAATAAACAAATGCACCAACTGAATGAATTAAGTCACAAATTTCTCTGATTTTTAATTCAAAAACTCCATGAGTAGAGGGATAAGTTAACATTAGTGCACCAATTGTATTATCAAATTCCTGGACCTTAATTAATAAATCCTCATAAGAAATATTACCCTCAGAATCACATTTAATAGTTACAACATCAAATCCTGCCATCACTGCACTAGCAGGATTTGTTCCATGAGCACTTTGTGGTATTAGGCATTTTTTTCTTAATAAATCACCTTTTGAAGAGAAGTAAGAATTAATTGCCAATAGACCCGCAAACTCACCTTGAGAGCCTGCATTCGGTTGAAATGAAACTGAATTCAAGCCAATTAGGTCACTAATCCATTTCTCAAGATCGCTTATTATTTTTGAGTAACCCTTTGTTTGATTAGCTGGAGCGAAAGGGTGAATTGACGATAAATTAGCCCATGAAATTGGAATAAGCTCTGCTGCAGAATTTAATTTCATCGTACAACTTCCTAGTGGAATCATTCCATCAACCAGTGAAAAATCTTTCTCAGCAAGTTTAAAAATATACCTCATTAAATCCGTCTCACTTTGATAATTTTCAAATACATTTTGTTGCATCCATTCTTTATTTCTTAGAGGAATCCCCTCAAACTGAAAACAATTATTAAGTGTAATATGCTTTAAATCTTCTTTTCTTCCTAGCCCATTTGCTACGCAAGTTACTATCATATGGATTTCATTTTTATCAGTAAGCTCATCTAGGGAAATTCCAAATCCTGTTGATTCCTCAATCGATGAACCCAAAGGTAAAATTCTAAAGTTGAATCCTTTTTTTAAAGCTTCTTTATGAATATTTTCAGATTCCTCACAGTAAATATCAAAACTATCGAACCTACTCCCAAGAGGTATGTTTAAACCTAATTCAGAAAGTAAAGATTCTAGATATCGTCTTAAAACAACTAATCTCTTAGCCATTTTTGTTAAGCCTGAAGACCCATGATATATGGCATAAAAAGAAGATATTATTGCTAATAAAGATTGAGCTGTACAAATATTACTAGTCGCCTTTTCTCTTCTTATATGTTGTTCTCTTGTTTGCAATGCCAATCTCAGTGATTGTTCTCCATTTCTAGATAGAGTTTGTCCTACAATTCTTCCTGGTATAAGTCTTTTATATTTTTCAGTACATGCAAAAAATGCTGCATGAGGACCACCAAAGCCCATTGGAACCCCAAATCTTTGCAAACTACCAACAGCTATATCAACTCCAAATTGAGCTATTGGTTTTATTAAAACCTGCGCAAGAGGATCAATAATTGATGTGACAACTATTTCTGCTTTATGAGCTTGGGAGATTAAAAATGTTGGATCAAATAAATCTCCATTTTTACCAGGAAGCTGGATTAAAAGACCAAAAACATCATCATGAGTATTAGAGTACTTTTGATTAAAACGTTTTAACTTAATTCCTAATGGTTTAGCTCTCGTCAATAAAACATTAAATGTATGGTCAAAAACATTTTCATCTACTAAAAAAATATTTGAGGACTTATTTTTCCTTGAAGAAAAACTCATTGTCATTGCTTCTGCAGCAGCTGTTCCCTCATCTAAAAGAGATGCATTAGCTATAGAGAAACCGGTTAATTCACAAATTAAAGTTTGAAAATTAAACAAAGCTTCTAATCTGCCTTGAGCAATTTCTGCTTGATAAGGGGTATAAGCGGTATACCACCTGGGGTTTTCTAGTACATGCCTTTGTACAACTTTAGGTGTATGTGTTCCGTAATATCCAAGTCCAATTAAAGATCTAAATTTATGATTTTTATTAGATATTTCTTCTAATTCGTTCAATGCCTCAATTTCAGAACATCCTTTTGGCATGACATCTGAATATTTTTCTTTTAACTGAATATCTTCAGGTATAACTTGATTAATAAATTCATCTATATTGTTAAAACCAAGTTTCTGAAGCATTTTTTTTTCATCATTATCCTTCAATCCAAGATGTCTATCAATAAATAAATCCGAGTTGCTTGTGGGATTCATATTTAATTTATTTTTCTTTAAAATAGCCGGTTTTTATAAAATTGCTTTAATTCGGAACAACCTTTGATTTATATTCATCTGAATTCATTAAATCGTCTAATAAAACATTTGATTCTGATTTAATAATTATTAACCATCCATCACCAATTGGATCATTTTGCAAAATTTCTGGATTATCAATAACTCCTTCATTTACAGAAATCACTTCTCCTGAAAAAGGAAGATATACCTCTTCAACAGCCTTAACAGATTCAATTGTTCCAAAAGTTTCTCCTTTTTGTAAATTAGTTCCCTTCTCGACTAATTCAACAAAAACAATATCTCCTAATTGATCAATAGCAAACTCACTAACACCAATTTTTAACAATCCATTTTCTTCCTTCACATATTCATGTGTATCAGCATATTTTAGATAATTTGGAAACTTATAGGACATAATAAAATTTATGGAAAAATGAGAGATTCCTTTTCAATTAGATTTTCTTCTAATAATTCAAATACTAATTGAATTAAAGCAATTTTGATGTGAGCCATGTGAGAACCACCTTGGACAAAAATATTAAATGGATCTCTTAAAGGAGCATCAGCTGAAAATTCACTTGTACTTCCTTCAATAAATGTACCTCCAGACATTAATAAATTTGAATCGTAACCACTCATTGGAGAAGGAATAACATTTAAAAAAGAATCTATCGGTGAAGAATTTTGAAAGGACTGACATACTTTTTGTATTAAGTGTGGATTATTTAATCTAACTGCTTGAATTATGTCTGATCTATACGACTTAGGTTCGGGTAAAACCATAAAACCTAGTTTTTTAAATACTGCAGCTACCAAATCGGCACCTTTTAGAGATTCGTGAACCATTTGAGGTGCCAAAAATAATCCCTGTAGAATTAATCTCCCGAAACCAAAGTTAATTCCTGCATCGGCACCAATTCCTGGTGCAGTTAATCTACAACATGCCATTTCAACTAATTCAGAATCACCTGCGATATATCCACCAGTAGGAACAATAGTTCCACCCAAATTTTTAATTAGCGATCCAGCGATTATATTTGCGCCATTAACAATTGGTTCACTATCTTCTACAAGTTCTCCATAACAATTATCCACAAAACAAATACATTTAGGATTAAGTGAATGAACAAGATTGCAGATTTGTTTTATTTGATTATTATTTAAAGATTTTCTCCAACTATAACCACAACTTTTCTGAATAAATACTAATTTACATTTATTTTTTTTTAAAAAATCTACAATTTTATCTTCGTAGGAATTTGTTTTTTCATCCATACTAATTTGACGATATTCAACTCCTAAATCTAATAAAGAGCCTTTGCCCTTACCTCTTATGCCTATAACTTCCTCCAATGTATCGTAAGGGGTTCCAGTTACAGATAACATTAAATCCCCTGGCCGCAAAATACCAAAAAGAACGGTGCTTAAAGCATGAGTTCCACTTACAAATTGCATCCTTACAGCTGATTTTTCTGCAAGAAAAAATTTAGCGAATACCTCATCAATCTTTTGTCTAGATAAATCATCATGTCCACTACCCGTAGTTTGATTGAAGTGACTTGTTGAAACTCTTTCTTCCTTAAAAATTTTTAAGATATTATCTAATTTGTAATAAATTTGATTTGATCTTTCAACAAAAATACCCTTTAAACTTTCTTCCACAGATGTAACCATTTCTTCGGCTAATCTAAAATTATAAGTTTTATTTTTCATTCTTTAAAACTTTCTTTTTTTGTGAAACTATATCTCTTAAATACGTAAGAAAAGCATTAGGTCCACCACCATTAAAATAAGAAAGTTTTTTTGAAGTCTCATAAAGATCTAACAATTCACCATCTAATTCTTCTGCTGTGAAATCTTTTATTCCAGCTATCACCTCTGCAAATCGGTCCCTTCTTAGTGACTTAGAAACTGTATAAGCATCCATAATGATTGTTTTACAAGATCTCCAAGGCCTACTTTGACAAAAATGATCGGAAAGTGCATCACTCAACGCAGACGCTTCATAATCCTCTATATACCAATCAAATGACGATGGGAGAGGTTTTAATCCAGAAAAAATTTCAAATAATTCTCCAGCTGACAAAGGATTATCAGCATCATTTTTTAATGGAAGAGCAGAATCTTGTAATGACCTCCATAATTCTGGATGATTCTTTTCTAATTGATCCCTTATCGATTCAATCCCTTGATCAAGAATCGTATTGACCTGTGCTAATGCAAGAAAAACTTCCGGACCAGGAGATGATAACTTTCCATTTCTAAGATTTGAAATCTGAGAATTATGTACTCTTCCTAAATCAAGTATTTCCGAAAGCAATGGTAAAACCCTGTGGGACCAACCATTTCTCTCGTGCCAAAGATGAATCAAATGAGCCATTGCTCTTCGACCCTTTAATAATTTATCGCGATATCCTAAGCTCACGGATAATTAAAATAATCAATAGTATAGTATGATAATATTACATATCGGCCTTTTTGAAAATAGTTTTTCCAATATTATGAAATCAGTAATCTTCCAAGAAACAGCCAAATTAAAAAAACCTGTCCCTGCAGAAAAAGTTATAGAACTCTCGGATAAATTACTTGAACCATCTAGTCACTCTAAAAGTTATCCTCCTAGATTACACAAGACATGGGGAACAATCTTTTTTATGATTGCCATACATTTATTATCCTTATTAGCATTACAACCTCAGTTTTGGAGCATACCTGCAGTAACGGCATTATTTTTCTTTTACTGGTTAACTGCTTGTCTTGGAGTCACTTTAGGTTACCATCGTTTACTTTCCCATAGATCGTTTGTTGTTCCAAAATGGTTGGAGAGATTTTTTGCAACATGTGGAGCTATCAGCTGTCAACATGGGCCAATAGATTGGGTTGGATTGCATAGACATCATCATTCATTTTCAGATACAGAAGTAGATCATCACAATAGTAAGAGAGGATTTTGGTGGAGTCACATGGGTTGGATGTTTAAGGATGTAGAGGCATTAAAAGCTGTACCAAAATTAAGTGCAGATTTAATTAAAGACCCATATTATAGATTCCTTAATAAATATTTTCTCTTTTTACAAATTCCTATTGGCTTGTGTTTATTTGCGATAGGGCAAAAATTAGGCGTTGGAGGATGGGCATTAGTATTATGGGGAATACCTCTAAGACTTGTAGTGGTTTATCACATTACTTGGTTAGTAAACTCAGCCACCCATTGTTGGGGTAAAGCTCCTTTTGATAGTGGTGATGGATCAAAAAATAATGTTTGGGTTGCAGCTTTAACCTTTGGAGAAGGATGGCACAACAATCATCATGCATTTCCTAACTCAGCCAGACAGGGATTATTTAGAGGCCAAATAGATTTAACTTGGGAACATATTAAGATTCTTGCCAAATTAGGATTGGCAAAAAAAGTAAAATTACCCTCTAGGTCTTATTATTAAACATATAAATAAATAATTTCATGGCAAAAAGAGTAAAAGTAGTTTTAACAGAATCAGTTGCCACTCTTGGTAGAGATGGTGATGTGGTAGAAGTTGCACCTGGTTATGCAAGGAATTTCTTATTACCATTTGGTAAAGCAGCAAATGTAACTCCTTCAATTCTGAAACAAATTGAACGAAAAAGAGCAAAAGAAAAAATTGCTGCTGAGAAAGTAAAACAAGAAGCTATTGACTTTAAAACCGCATTAGCAACTATTGGTAGGTTTACAATCAAGAAACAAGTTGGTGAAGATGGTGTCCTTTTTGGAACTGTTACTAATGGAGATGTTGCTGAAGCTATAGAGGCAGCTACGAAAAAAGATATTGATAGAAGAGATATAACTGTCCCAGATATTCATAATTTAGGTTCTTTCGTTGCAAAGATAAAACTACATCAAGAAATAAGTGCGGAAGTAAATATTGAAGTAACAAGTTAATAACTTTGTTGCATTATTTGGAAATTTAGTCAGAGTATATATCTAAGTCTTTAAGTACATGGTTTCAGTTCCTTTTTCAAATAATGGGTCTAATAAAAATTTTAAAAAAGACTTTGATAATGAAAACGCTGGTTTAGTTCCTCCCCAAAATATTCAAGCAGAAGAAGCTGTTTTAGGGGGAATTTTACTTGATCCTGATGCGATAGGAAGGATTGCAGACTTAATTAAACCAGAAGCCTTTTATATAAATGCTCATCAAGAGATATATAAAACCGCTTTAATGTTGCATACACAAGGCAAACCTACCGATCTAACTTCAATGAGTGCATGGCTTGCTGACAATGGATCACTTGAAAAGATTGGGGGCAATTCTAAATTAGTAGAACTTGTAGAAAA
>QCUF01000008.1 GCA_003210825.1 Prochlorococcus sp. AG-676-P15-1
GAAGATTTAATAGTTGCATGAGTTGCTAAAACACCAATATATTTTTTAGTTACTGTTTCTGAAACTGAATGAATCAGATCAAAACATGGAATTTCTAGATTATTTTCCAAAATATCTAATGCACATGCATTTGTTGTATTACAAGCTATAAGTAATGCATCCAAATTCTTATCTTTAAACCAATTACAAATTTCCCTTGCGAAAGATCTTATTTGTTCTAAATCTTTATTTCCATATGGGATTCTTTTTGTATCTGCCAAATAATAAACCTCAAGATCTTTACGAGTTTTTAGTAAAGAACTAAGGATAGTAAAACCTCCAATACCACTATCGAATATTCCTATTTTAAGATTCATTATGTCCTTGAAAGATATTCAAGAATACCTTTTGTTATTGCATAAGCTATTCTTTGGCGATGGATAGATTTTTCTAGCCTCCTAGCATCTAACCTTCCTGTTAAAAAACCTATTTCTACAAGTACTGCTGGCATTCTCGTATTCTTAATAACGAAAAATCTAGCTTGTCTGACCCCTCTATCCGGACTCCCAGGAGAAACCTTAAGTATTTGTTTTTGAATTTTTTTTGCCAAAAGTCGTCCTCTCCATCCTGTGTAATAAAAAGTTTCTAATCCGTTGATATCTCTTCTTTTACCTCTAGAAGCATTCGCATGAATACTCACAAAGATATCAGCATCAGTTCTATTAGCCATTGAGACTCTTCGAGGTAAATCTAAATCAACTTCATTATTTCTGGTTAATCTAACCATCACACCTTTTTCAGATAATAATTTTTTTACTCGCTTAGAAACATCAAGCACCACTTCTGTTTCTCTTAAACCTCCTATCCCAATTGCTCCGGGATCTGGTCCCCCATGGCCTGGATCAATGACAACATAAAACTTATTTCGCTCAATATCAGGTAATTGCAAAAACTCATAATTTTTCCTTCTCGATTTAAATGGCTTTTGATAAGCCTTAGGATTGTTAGATGATTTGCTGATTAGACCTTCACCAATTTTCTGAAAAGAATTTTTTGGTAATGAAAATAATTTAATTTTCCATCTGTTTTTATTAATCGCAACTAACTTCCAATTTAGAGGTTTTAAATTATTATTTTCCGTAAATTCCACAACTAATCTGGTTTTACCTTTATTTGGTTTACCTAATCTAATTTCTTTTATTGGACCATTTCCTTCTATTGTTCTTGGAGTTTTTAGTTCTCCAGGGAAATCTATCCAAAATCTATCCCCAAATACATCCCCTCCTTTTTGAAAGTAGGCCTTTAATTTTGAATTTGATTTAGTTCTTAATTCTAAAACTCCATTAGAATTCAAAATCCAAGCAGCTAGCGCACTAGATGATTTTGCTGGGTAAATACTAGAATTTAAAAGTAAGAATATTGATAAACAGCGAACAAGTTTATTAAAAAAAAACTTTGGCATCATTTTGCAAAGATCTTAGATTTTCTATGTTTTAAACTTGGCATCTGCTCTCTTATCTTTTTGACTCTCTCTTTATCTGCAGGGGCTATTGCTGCTCCTTGTGTTTTTCCTGCATCAGACAAAACAGTTCCCCAAGGGTCTATAACCATGGCATGTCCATGACTTTGTCTTCTTCCATAGTGAACACCTGTTTGAGCAGGTGCTACCACATAAGCTGTATTTTCAATTGCTCTCGCTTGAAGTAAAATTTGCCAATGGTCTTTTCCTGTAAACGCTGTAAATGCAGCAGGAATCATTATAAGTTCAGCACCTTTCGAGGAAAGGTGTCTATAAAGTTCAGGGAATCTAACATCGTAACAAATAGACAATCCTATCTTACAAAGGTCTGGCACATCAATAACTGGAGGATGCTCCTCTCCAGACAAAATAGTTGATGATTCTTTGTATAGGTTCCCGTCAGGCAAATCAACATCAAAAAGATGGATTTTGTCATATTTTGCTAAAACCAGTCCATCTTTGCCAAAAAGGGCTGATCTATTGTAAGTATGACGATCATCTCCTGCAGGGACAGGATAACCTCCTCCTAAGAGAAAAACTTGATATCTTTGAGACATCGTTTTTAGGAAGTTAGTACATTTTATTGATAATTCAGAAGCCATTCTAAGTTTTTCATTATCTTCGCCTAAAAATGCAAAATTTTCTGGTAATCCTATTAGTTCTGCCCCCCTCCTAGAGGCTAATTCAATCTGTTCCTCGGCTTCAGCAAAATTTGCTTCAACGTTAGAAGTACTCGTTATTTGTAAAGCGGCTACTAAAAAATCGGTCAAGATTTAACTCCTAGAAAATAAATTCGCGAATTATGAGGCACGAATTACACCTCTCTCAACTTGAGTAGGAACAATATCTAAACAATCAAGTTCAGAACAACACTTAAAATCATCTTCATAATCACCAAGACTTGTCAATCTTTTGCCATGAGTTGCTGTCTTTAAACATTTTTGGATATTATTCTTCCAAACGTTCCAAAGTGCTAGTGAAGCCTGCAATTCATCATTAAAAATATTCACTTCAGAGTTAAAGTTTTCTTTAATATATGTAGCGAGTGCACCTGCTGCTAAAGAATCCTCCAATGAATAAGACCCTTCCCATCCACTACCTAATATGAGAACGTTTTTCTTGTTTAAAGATATTATCCTTTCAGCAACTGCTTTTCTATTTGGGAGGGCCATCGCAAACAAATGTTCTACATTTTGAACTTTTTTCAGTGATTTAGTACCATTTGTCGTACTCATAAATAGTCTTTTACCTTGAACAGTATCTTTGGTTACAGATAATGGGGAGTTACCTAAATCAAAACCGTCTATCATTTTTCCACCTCTTTCTGCAAGCATGAGTCTTTTATGAGCATCCCACTTTTGAGCAGTATTCTTTAATAACTCCAAATCAGAAAAAACTTGAATTGAATCTGCCCCGTTTTTCAATGCCCAAGAAATTGTTGTTGTTGCTCTTAAAACATCTATAACAACGGCTATATCAGAATCAGTTTTTGGAACATCATCTGCAACATGGTAGTAAGAAAGATTAATAGTAAATTGCCATTCTATAGTTATTATAGAAAACAGTTACTTAACTTTTAATTTTTTTTTTTAAAACAAACTTATTGATATTATGTACCTATGAAAAAATTTATAGAAATTTAACCAAATTATTAATTTGAATACTAATCACATCCGCACCGTTAAAGGTGGAGGAAGTTTACAAGGAACAATAAAAGTACCTGGAGATAAGTCAATCTCGCATAGATCTTTGATAATAGGAAGTATTGCAGAAGGCGAAACAAATATTGAAGGGTTTTTATACTCTGAAGACCCACTGTCAACTGCTGATTGTCTAAGGAAATTAGGTGTAAATATTCCTGAAATAAAAAAGAATCAAAGTTTTACTATAAAAGGTTTAGGTATTGATGGTTTTAGAGAACCTGAACAAATTCTTGATTGCGGAAATTCAGGAACAACTATGAGGTTATTAATGGGTCTTTTGGCGGGACAAGAAGGTAATAATTTTATCTTAACTGGAGACAAATCTCTTAATGAAAGACCAATGGGAAGAGTTAGCAAGCCATTATCACTTATGGGAGGCAATATTAACGGTAGAAAGAACGGGACAAAAGCACCTATTTCTATTACTGGAAATAAATTAAAAGGTTGTGTAATTGGAACTCCAGTAGCTAGTGCTCAAGTTAAATCTGCGATACTATTAGCAGGATTAAATGCATCTGGAACTACTACAGTTATTGAGCCTGCATCCTCCAGAGATCATACTGAAAGAATGCTTAAAGCATTTGGGGCTGACATAAATATTAGAGGAGAATTAGGAAGAAATATAGTTATAAAATCAGGAAATAATTTGACAGGTCAAAATATATTGATTCCAGGAGACATTAGCTCCGCAGCTTTTTGGATGATTGCCGCATCAATAGTACCAGAATCTGAAATTATCATTAAAAACGTAGGACTAAATCCAACTAGAACAGGGATATTGAATGTAATGGATGAAATGGGATGTAACTATAAAATTTTAGACAAATCTACAATTGCAGGAGAACCGATAGGTTCTATAAAGGTAAAATATGCAAGTAATTTAAAACCTTTCAAAGTAGAAGGAGATATTCTTCCAAAACTTATAGATGAAATTCCAATACTTACAGTAGCAGCTTGTTTTTGTAGTGGAGTTTCAGAAATTAAAGATGCAAAAGAATTAAGAGTTAAAGAAACAGACAGATTAAAAGTTATGGCAACCCAACTAAAAAAGTTTGGTGCAAATATTTTAGAAAAGGAAGATGGTTTAATAATTAATGGTGAGTCTAAGTTTCATTCTGCTGAAGTTGATAGTGAAACTGATCATCGTGTATCAATGAGCCTCGCTATAGCTTCACTTTTAGCAAAGGGTTCCTCAAAGATTGCAAGAGCGGAGGCTTCAAGAGTTTCCTATCCAAATTTTTGGGACGATCTAGAAAAACTAATTAACTGATCCGAGAGAATTCTTGTCAGAATTAAAAGAAGTCTTAACTAAAGATGGTAGTTTTACATTAAGGAGTCTCGTTTTTGAAGAGAATTTTCATTGTCTTGAAGGGGCTCTAAAAGAAACTGAAATTAAATTCATAAATCCCTCTGATTTAAAAAGATTTAAAGATAAGTCTCTAAACGTATTAGATATATGCTTTGGGCTAGGATACAATTCAGCTTCATTATTTAATAACCTAATTAAACAAAATTCTTTTATAAATTGGTATGCTTTAGAAATTGATAAAAAGCCTCTAGAGTATTCTCTAGAAAATAAATCATTTCAAAAGTTATGGCATCCAAAAGTTTTTAAAATATTTAAATCATTATCAAAGACTTCTAAATATAAAGATCAATCTTTTAGATGTGATATTTTATGGGGCGATGCAAGAGAACAAATAAAAAATATTCCTCCAAATATTAAATTCGATTTAATTTATTTAGATGGGTTTTCCCCTCAAAAATGTCCTCAAGTTTGGTCTGTTGAATTTTTAGAAAAAGTGACTCAAAAACTTAATCCTCAAGGATATTTAATAACTTACTCTTGTTCAGCTGCGATAAGAAGAACAATAAAAGATTTTGGTTTGAAAATTTTTAATATTAAGCCAAACTTAGTCTCTAAAAATTTATGGAGTAACGGGACAATTGCTGTAAAAATCATTGACGAAAAAGTTTTGCAAAATAATTTATATTTTAAAAAATTATCTTCGATGGAAGAAGAACATTTATTGACTAAAGCAGGTATCCCCTATCGTGACCCCACTTTAAGTTCAAATCCAAAAGATATTATTCAAAAAAGAGTCAAAGAACAATCGTTATCTAATCTCAAAACTTCAAAAAAATGGAGAGCTAAATGGGGAATGACGAAATAGAAGTTAAACAGTAAAATTTAGATAAAATATCTAAATAAATATGTTAACTGTTGCGATATTAGCTGCAGGTAAGGGTACAAGGATGGCAAGCTCGCTACCTAAAGTCTTACATAAATTATCAGGTAAGACTCTCCTTCAAAGAGTTATCGATTCTTGTAATGAATTAAAACCGAATAAAATATTTATCTTGGTGGGTCACAAATCAAAGGAGGTAGAAGATTCGGTACTTAAAAATAAAAACATTAACTTTATTTATCAAAATCCGCAAAAAGGAACAGGGCATGCAATTCAAGTTCTCTCTCAGCAAGTAAAAAAACATGAAGGCAAATTGATGGTTCTAAATGGGGATGTGCCACTTATCAAAGCAGAAACTTTGAAAGACCTTATTAAATATCATGACTCAAAAACAGCCGATGTCACCTTAATAACTTCTAGAAAAAAAAATCCTCATGGCTATGGAAGAGTATTTGTTGAAAATAATTTAATTAAAAGGATAGTCGAAGAAAAAGATTGCAATAAAGATGAACGTTCAAATTTATTGACTAATGCTGGAATTTACTGCTTTAGTTGGAAAATTTTATCAACGATAATTAATACTCTAAAAAGTAACAATAAACAAAAAGAAATTTATCTAACTGATACTATTAGCTTACTAAAAAATTCCTATAGCTTTGAAGTTGAAGATAGTATAGAACTTCAAGGAATTAATAATAGAGTTCAATTATCAGAATGCGAAGAAAATATTCAAACCATAATTAAAAAGAAACATATGCTTGGAGGAGTAACTATTCTCCATCCACAGAGTTGCACAATAAGTGAAGAGTCAACAATTGGATTAGATGTAATAATCGAAGCAAATACTCATATAAGAGGAAATTCTAAAATTTCTAATAATTGTAAAATTGGTCCAAATTCTTTCATAAAAGATACGATCGTTAATGATAATTGCGAAATTATAAATTCAACTATATTTAATTCAAAAATAATGGACCATGTAAAAATTGGTCCTTACAGTCATATAAGACCTAATTGTGAAATTTCTTCTCATAGCAAAATTGGAAATTTTGTTGAGATAAAAAATAGCCATTTAGATGAAGATGTTAAGGTTAATCATCTAAGTTATATTGGAGATTCAAAGGTTGGCAAATATACCAATATTGGAGCAGGAACTATTACAGCAAATTTTGATGGCACCAAAAAATATCAAACTAATATTGGTAAAAACTCAAGTATTGGAGCAAATACAGTTTTAATAGCACCTATTAATCTTGGTGACTCAGTTACTACTGGAGCAGGCTCAGTAATTACTAAAGATACTCAAAATAATTCCTTAGCTATTGCGAGAAGCAAACAAGTAAATATTGAAAACTGGAAAAAAAACAAATCCTAAAATTAATCAATTGATTTAATAACTTTTTCAAGCTGCCAACATCGGCTACCTTTGATAAGGATGAAATCACCACTTTTTGTATATTTATTTATAGTTTCAGGAACTTTTTTTATTTCATTAAGAAATAAGAATTTAGTACTCTTTTTTAAATAATCTGCATAATAGATTTCATCATTTTTATCGCAGATAAAAATACATTTTTTTATATCTGATTTATTTATAAAATCAAAAAGATCTTTATGATATTTTTTACTTTTATTGCCTAATTCCTGCATACTACCAAAAATTAAAAAATGATTATTTGGATTATCTAATAAATTATTAATACATGCTTTTACAGATTCTGGAGAGGCATTATAGGTTTCATCATAGATGGTGGTCTTAATTGACTTGAGAATTTGATTCCTTCCACTTAAACGGACAAAATTAAATTTATTATTATCTTTGAATTCTATTCCTAACTCTTTTGCAACCGCGTACACAAATAAGAAATTAAATGCATTGTGAAAACCTTGAAAAGATATTTCAAAGATCTTATCTTCTATGATTACAGAATTATTAGATCTATTAAAAAATCCTTGTAAATTACTTTTATTAATACTTTGAACTTTTTGATTTTTATCTAATAGTTCTACTTTAATAATTCTTCCATTCCAATTTCTTTTTAAAGTTTTTTCTAAAAAAACATCATTTGCAGGAATAATTACAACGCCCCTTGGATTTAAATATTTAGTTATTTCGCATTTTGCATAAGTGATATTTTGTTTTGAGCCTAGTATTCCAATATGAGCGCTGCCAATATTTGTAATAACTGCAATATCAGGTTCAGAAAATTTGGACAAATTTTCAATCTGCCCAAGACCTCTCATTCCCATCTCGAGTATTAAAGTTTTATCTCTCAAATCAGAATCAAGGATGGTGAGGCCTACCCCAATTTCATTATTGAAATTTAACTGACTTGATTTAATTTTCCCTAATTGCTTTAAAACCTCTCCCATCATTTCTTTTGTAGTTGTTTTCCCAACTGACCCTGTAATTCCTACAACAGGTATATTTAATTTTCTTCTTTTAAATAATGCTAATTTCTGAAAAGCTTCTAAAGTATCTGGGACGTTCCAAAAAGGATACTTATTAGGCAATAAATTCTGCATCCCATCTTTAATTACAACAGCTTTTCCTCCTTTTTTTATAACCTCATTAAGAAAACTATGTCCATCAAAATTTGTACCTTTTATAGCAATAAAAAGTTCGCTATTTAATATAGTTCGACTGTCTAAACTTATATTTTTAAAAGTCTGAAATTGATTTGTAAGACTATCCCAATTTTTTATATTTCCTAAAATTTTATTAATATCAGGTATAGAAAAATCCATTAAAACTTAGATCACATTTTTTTAAGAGAAGGATCAGCAGATTGCCCATAAGAAAACTTTTCAATTTCTGCAATATCAGGGGATGGGGCTTTAATACCACATACATCTTTATACATCAATTCGTATTCTAATGCCGATCTCTCCCAACTAAATTCTTGACTCATAGCTCTGAGCTGTAATGATTTCCAACTATCTTTATGCCTAAATGCCTCCCACGATCTTACTAAAGCAGTGTAAAAGTCAATCGGTTCAAATCGATCAAAGCAAAAACCTGTTCCACTATTATTCTCTGGATCATGAGGCAAAACAGTATCAACTAAGCCTCCAACTCTTCTTACTATTGGAATTGATCCATATCTCATAGCAAGTAATTGACTGATACCACAAGGTTCAAATCTGCTTGGCATTAAGAATGCATCAGATCCTCCATATATAAGCCTTGATAAAGAATCATCATAAGTAAGAAACACCGAAAATCTTCCAGGATAATCTAATGCTAATTGCCATAATCCAGATTCTAAAGATCTTTCTCCTGTTCCTAATATAGCTATTTGAGAATCTGTATATGCGAGTAATCTTCTGGAAACTTGTAAAACCAAATCAACTCCTTTTTGGTCCACAAGTCTACTTACCATACCTAAAAGATATTTTTTACTATTAACCTCAAGTCCCATTTCTTTCTGAAGAATAATCTTATTTTCTGATCTACTTTCTAAATTTTTAATATTGAATTGTGCAGGTAACACTTTATCTTTATCAGGATCCCATTCATTTAGATCAATCCCGTTAAGGATACCTCTTAATTTTCCAGAAATATAATTCAATAACCCCTCAAGACTTTCTCCATACTCATGAGTTTTTATCTCATCGGCATATGTGGGAGAAACTGCATTAACTCTATCTGCATACAACATTGCAGCAGCCATAGTGTGGTCTCCATGCATATACCATGGACACCAAGTCATTTTTTCAAGCTTCCATCTCCATGGTCCCTGATATTTTAAATTATGTATAGTAAATACAGTACTTACTTCAGGATCTTGATGCATCCAAACGGGAATCATACCAGTGTGCCAATCATGGCAATGTAGAACTTGGGGCTTCCAATAATTCCAGGAAAATTCGGCGGTAGCACTTGCAAAAAATGTAAATCGCCAGTCCTCATCTTCTCCTCCATATATTTGTCCCGAATCAAAAGTTGGATGTCCCACTAAGTAGATTACGTAATTATGTATTGGATGTTTTGCTTCATATACAGAGAAATCATTTCCCATAGTATTAGCTCTAAAGACTGGTTCTCTTGATACCTCTAGTAGATTCCATAATTTACCGTAGCCTGGAATTATAACTCTTACATCGTGATCAAGTTTTATCAATGAGGGTGGTAAGGAACCTACCACATCTCCCATTCCTCCAACTTTGATCATTGGAGCGCATTCAGCAGCAGCAAGAAGAATTCTCATTGATTATTTTTTATAAAAAGTGCTTTTTAAAGAGTAAGAAGCTATTAAGGGGTCCATCCGTAATCAGAAAAATTAGGTGGCCGTTTCTCAAGGAAGACATCTCTGCCCTCTTTTGCTTCATCCGTCGAATAAAATAACTGAGTTGTGTACCCAGATAATTCTTGAATACCTGCTATCCCATCACACTCAGCATTAAATGACGCCTTAAGTATTCGAATAGCAGTTGGACTATTCCGCAGAATCTCTCTTGCCCAGATTACACCCTCAGCTTCTAATTCTTCAATCTTTGTAATCGCATTTACCAAACCCATTTCTAAGGCTTCTTTAGAATTATATTTTCTACATAAAAACCAAATTTCTCTTGCCTTTCTTTGTCCCACCAATCTTGCTAAATAACTTGATCCAAATCCTGCATCAAAACTCCCAACTCTAGGACCGGTTTGTCCAAATATTGCATTTTCAGATGCAATACTTAGATCACAGACAAGATGTAAAACTTGCCCTCCACCTATTGCGAAACCAGGGACTAAAGCTATAACCACTTTAGGTAAAGTTCTTATTAGCCTTTGCAATTCCAATACATTTAATCTTTGATTACCCTCATGATCTTTATATCCATTTTGACCTCTAACACTTTGGTCCCCTCCTGAACAAAACGAAAACACCCCCTTTTTATCTGGTCCTGCGCCTGTTAAAAGTACAACTCCAATTCCCTCATCATTTCTAACAAGATTGAAAGCATCTAACATCTCAGAAACTGTTTTTGGACGAAATGCATTTCTTTTCTCAGGTCGATTAATTGCGATTCTTGCTATCCCATCTCCACTCTTATGAAACAAGATATCTTCATAAGATTTCCATTCAGTCCAATTTAAGTTAGTTTCTCCAGGTAAAACTTTCATAGATTTAAATAGTTTGAAAAAGCAAATTCATTAATTTGAGAGGATCTTTTCTAAGATTAATTTTCTTCCTTTCATTTCATTTTGAACATTAATATCGACTTTAATTATTACTGATCTTTGCATAGAAAGGCTCCATTCAAAAGCTTCTCTTAATTTATTAAAATCTAAAACACTTTTAATTGGAACTTGATAACCTTTCGCTAGGTTTTCCCAATTTATAGATTTAGGCATTATGAAAAGTTTATTTAATTCTTCTTCTTCTAAATAATTTTTATATAAATTATTAAATATATTTCCGCCATTATTATTGATTAATAAAATAGTTAAATTTAATTCAATTGCATTTTCAATAAGAAACCCGTTGATATCATGAATTAATGCTAAATCTCCAGTTACCAGCAGTAAAGGTTTAGTTATTCTTGCAATACCTAAAGCAAGTGATAAAGTACCATCTATGCCAGAAGCTCCTCTAAAGCTAAAACATTCCCTTGTTAAAGTCGCATTTTCAGAGAATGTGATCCAATCTCTAATAGGACTACTAGCTGAGAGCATAATAGGATAATTTTGTGGCCAAATTTTAGGTACAAAATTTGCAAGTTTATATTCTGTTATTTCATTATTTGATAATAATTGTTCGTGTAAAATTCCCTTTATTTTTACCCCTTCTTTGATCAAAACTTGAGCCAAATTAATTAAAGGTTTACTCTTTTTTTTAAAATCCGAATATGTTTCTAAAAGTTGGTTTACAAAATTGCTTATTCCAAATTCATACTCTAAAGATTTTTTTATAGGATCTAGTTTTCTTATATTATTTTCTTTTACAAGAATTTGTAACCCTTCAAAATTTAATAAAAAATCCTCTAAATCATTAGAAGATGAAAGAGGACCAAGCCTCAAGATCTGATCACATTGAATAATATTTTTATTTTTTTTAAGAATTAATTCCCAATTTTTAACTAAACCTCTCAATTCAGCTGAAACGCCAGAAACAGGATCAACAAAAACTGGCCATCCTGTAATATCTTGGAATTTTTTTAAAGCACTATTAAAACAATCCAAGTCTCTAGTAGAGCCCTGATATGGGCCAACAAGAATAATTCCAGGATTAGACAAATTTAACCTTTTGAAAAATTTTTTAGAAAATTGAATATTTTTATTATGATCATCATTTTTTAAGAATTGATAGATTTTATTTAAATAAAATCTTTCAAAAACTTCTAAACTCTTTTCTTTATTGTTTATAGATATATCTAAAGGTTTTTCAAATGGAATATTTAAATGAATAGGTCCAGGCGATTGGAGTATTTGTTTTTTTACAGTTTCCACTATTTTCAAAATATCCTCATCATTATTATCGTGAATTCCATTTAAGTTAGTACTCAAATAACTTCTACAAACTGAATTCAAAAAGTCCTCTTGATTTACTGTTTGATTAGAACCACAATTTTTTAGCCTTGAAGGTCTATCAGCAGTTATAAATACAATTGATTTACATGATTTATCTGCCTCAATGGCTGCAGGTAATAAATTACCAACTGCAGTTCCAGATGTTGTAACAACTATTGAAACATCGCCAGATGAAGTAGAAATTCCAAGTGAATGAAACCCAGCAGATCTCTCGTCTATGGAATTAAATACATTTAAAATCTTACGTTTATTTAACTCTCCTGCGGCAATTGCCAAAGGAGCTGATCTACTACCTGGGCATAAAATTAAATTTTTAACCCCTATTTTTGTAAAAAGATATAAAAGTTGTAAACTTCTAAAAAAATTTTGGCATTCTATAGATGATGACATAATTTATATAAATACTTTAGAAATTTTTCTTTCAAATAAATAATTAAACGATGCAAAATCCAGAAGAAAAAAAAAGTTCAATACAAAAGGATTTTAAAAATCTTTTTATTTGGATAATAATTGCTTTAATTATACGATGGCAAGTAATTGAACCAAGGTGGATTCCCTCAGGATCTATGCTCCCGACCCTTCAAATCCAAGACAAAATATTGGTTGAAAAATTAACTCCAAAAATTACTTCTAAATCAAACTTATCTAAATTAAAAAATAAAATAATTGTTTTTAATGTTCCGGAACAATTAATTGAAGCTGGGTATGAATCAGATATTGCATTAATCAAAAGGGTAATTGGGGTCCCTGGGGATAAAGTAGAAATAAAAGGTGGTAATTTATATTTAAATGATATTGCACAAAATAATTATATTTCTGATAGGAATATCAAGTATTCAACAGGTCCATATGTTGTTCCTGAGAAATCATTATGGGTAATGGGAGATAACAGAAACAATAGTATGGATTCACATATATGGGGATTTCTTCCTTATGAAAAAGTAATAGGAAAAGCTATTTTTAGATATTGGCCATTAAATAAAATTGGTCCTATTCGGTTCCCTGGTCTTAATAATGTAGGTTAAGGGGTTCATGGTGTTGTAGGGTTTTTATAAGTTGAAGATGCATAAATGTTCAATCCTGAATTTCTGGCTACTGAAAATAATGATCCAAATGATGAGAATGATTTAATTCAATATCTACAAAAACAGTCTCCAGAAGTTTTGCAGAGAGTAGCCAAATCTGCTAGTGAAGATATTCAAGAAATCATAAGGCACAATGTTCAGGGTCTTCTAGGAATGTTGCCATCTGATCAATTTGATGTAAAAATAACATCTTCAAAAGACAATATCGCTAATTTACTTTCTTCTGCAATGATGACAGGATATTTCTTAAGACAAATGGAGCAAAGGAAAGAGCTTGAACAGACACTAAAAAGTGATGAAGATATGTCAATTGAAGAAGAATAAATCTCTAAATATTTACTTTTTTTGGAATTATCCCTAATTCAAATAACTTTTTATAGAAATTAATAAGGAATTTATTATCATCTGGTAATTTATTCCATTTATCTGAATTAATTTCATCTATCAAATTCTGACAATTTTCTTCTTTAAAATCAATAGGTGCAGAATAATGAGCTGATATCAAATATTCCATCTTTTCATAAGTTTTAATTTTTTCTAGCCATCCAAGAAGTACTTGTTTTGATCTAGGAAATATTAAATTTTGCAAAACAGGAGCAATCTGAATTTTAGGAATATTTTCGCCCATTATTTCAACTAAAGATGATTCCCAATCTTCATCCCATAAAAAAGGATAAATCCCAAAATGTGATTTCTTATTTCGAAGACCCTCTTTAAAAGAGTATTTAATAATCTGTTTTAGAGAGGGAATATGTAATTTTCCAGGTTTTAAAAAAGATGAAAACAATACAATTCTTGCCCAACCTTTTTTTCTAGATTCAACATTATCAAGAATAGGTTCATCGCCTCGATCTCTCGAATGAAATAATAAAGGGGTAGGGTCGAAATCAAATATTTCTGGAGGCGTTGATTCGATGCCAACGATAGCGTCAGTCACATGAAGTGTCCTTGTTGAAAGATGAAAACAACACACCTCTTGGTATGTGCCAAGTCCTAAATTCAAAGGCCCTAGTGAAGACCATTTAAAATATTCTTCATATGGAGTTCCATCTTTAAAAAGTATCTTTGTCCTTTTCGATGGGATCCCAAGGAAATCTAAAGGAAGATTAATAGGAAAACTCCATTGGCCAGGACATAACCAAATCTCAGCATCCTTGAAAACTCTTACTAATGCTGGTAATCCAATTTTATGTTCTAATCCAGAAGCACTAGGGAGCACAATTTTTTTTACTTTTCCATGAATGGAAATTAATTTATCTAATTCATTTACAAGTTCCTTAGTAGGAGGTAAAGGGTTAATTAGCATTAGTCCATTATCAACTTTAATTATTGTCATTCTGATTGGCACTGCAACATAATATAAGCCCTGAATCTGTTCCAAGGACCATATTTCATTTGGAATTATTTCTCTAAGAATAGTTTTCTTTTTTCCATATGGATATAGGGGAAATAAAGGCCACCAATTCCAACTTTTGTTATTTAAGTAAGTGTCCATTTTTACTAATAATCAGAAAATAATTTTTTAAATTTAAATATCCCGTATCTTGGAGCAAATAAAAACGCGAATAAAAATATAAACGTTTGAACTAATACAATTGAGCCGCCAGTTTCAAGATCAAACCAAAAGCTAAAATAGATACCAAATACACTTGAAATGATGGCACTAATTACTGAAATGATGGTCATATTATCAAACTTATCTGTTAATAAATATGCTGTCGCACCAGGTGTAATCAGCATTGCGACAACCAGAACTATTCCAACAGACTGTAATCCAACCACAGCTGATAAAGACAAACATGTAAGTAATAAATAATGAAGAAATAAGACATTAATTCCTAATGTTTTTGCATGTCTTGGATCAAAACAATAAAGTATTAAGTCTTTCCTAAAAACTGACAATAGTATTACCACCAATAGAGAAATAAATACAGTCTGTTTTACATCCGAGAGAGAAATCCCAAGAGGGCTACCAAAAAGAATTGAGTGAAGATCAATATTACTTTTAATCTTTGAAACTAAAACTATTCCAAGAGCAAAAAAACCTGTAAAAACCAAGCCAATTACAGTATCTTCTTTAACTCTAGATTTTTGTTTAACAAAGCCTATTAAAGCTACAGAACCCACTCCAAAAATAAATGCCCCAAGTGAGAAAGGAAGTCCCAAAGCATAAGCTACAACAACACCAGGCATTACAGAGTGAGATACCGCATCTCCCATTAAAGCCCAACCCTTAAGTGTTAGATAACTAGATAAAAATCCACAAACAGCTGCTACTAATGAGCTCATTAATAGAGCTTTTCTCATAAATTCATGAGATAAAGGATCTGCTACAAAAGAAGTTATATTTATAGATAAAAAGCATAGATCCATACAACTATTTTTTAAGATTCAGGTCCAAACAAGACATCCGGTGACATTCCTCCAAAAGTACTTGTAATATTTTCTGGAGTAAATACTTCTGAAGTCTCTCCATAAGCAACAACTGTTTTATTAATTAAAAGAACTAAATCGCAAAATTCACGAACATGGATCATATCGTGAGTCGATAGCAAAATTGTTTTCCCCTCATTTTTAAATTGAATAAATAATTCTGAGATAAGTTTCTCAGTTCTAATATCAACTCCCGCAAAGGGTTCATCAAGTAATAGAATTGATGCCCGTTGTGCAATAGCTCTTGCTAAAAAAGTTCTTTTCCTCTGCCCCCCCGATAAGTTGCCAATTGGGGTAGATGAAAGTTCCATAAGATCAACCCTTTGAATAGCATCCTTAACGGCCTGAATATCTGATTCTCTTGGAGATCTTAGGATATTCATTGACCCATACCGACCCATCATTACAACATCCCATACACTTACTGGAAATTGACTATCAATACCTTCACTTTGAGGAACATATGCAATTGCCTGATCTTGTTGAGCAATTCTTAAAGACTCACCATTTATTCTTATTTTGCCTTTTGAGATATTTACAAACCCAGTTAAGGCATTAAAGAAAGTTGTTTTCCCAGCACCATTCATTCCGACTAATCCACAAATTTGGCCGGCCTTTAATCTTAGATTTGCATCATATAAAGCAACTTTACCGTGATAATCAACACAGATATTTTCTGCCTCAATTCTATAACTTTTATAATTAAGTTCATCCATATTTTTAATTGAGGCCTTCTTTAATGAGAGTCAAATTATGTTGAAGCATTTTTAAATAGGTATTAGCCCTCCCATTATCTTGAGAAAGCGAATCAACAAAAAGATGTCCCCCAAAATTTGCTCCTGTTTCACTGGCAACAATCATTTGTGATTCATTACTTACAGTGCTCTCACAAAATACCGATGGGATATTTTTATTTTTTACTAAAGCAATTGTTCTTACCATTCTTTTAGGTGTGATTTGACTTTCAGCATTAACTGGCCATAAATACGCTTCTTTTAATCCGTAATCATTTGTGAGATAAGAGAATGCTCCTTCACAAGTTACTAGATACCTATTATTTTTCTCAAGATTATTAATAAAAAGTGAAAAATCTTTATCTATTTTAGCGATTTTATTCTTGTAAATTTGTCCGTTATTTTTAAATGATTCTGCTTCGGATGGTTTTAATTCTGATAAAGAATCAACGATAATATCTACATAAATCATTCCCCTTTTAGGAGAAATCCACGCATGAGGATTAGGTTTACCTTTATATAAATCTTCACTTATAAAAATCGGTTCTAATCTATTTGAAATAGTTACTCTCTTAATTTGTAAGTTTGAAACAAATTTTTCAGCCCATAATTCAAATCCAAATCCATTATCAATAAAAACAAGGGCTTTAGAGGCTTTTATAAGATCACTTGGAGTTGGCTGATAACCATGAACTTCCATTCCTGGTTTAGTAATTGATTTAACAACAAATTTATCTTTAGCAACATTTTCAATAATATCTGCTAGGACTGTAAAACTTGCCAAAATTACTTCTTTGTTAGTTTCTTTTTCAAATGAAGTCCTTTTGCAAGAGTTTGAACTAAGACATATTAAAAAAGAAAATACAAAGAGCAAGAACTTTTTTTTCATTTTTTCTAAAAGAAGTAAAGGTTTTTAATTAATGACTAAATTGAATCAATGGATTTTTTAACTCTGTAATCAACGATTTCCAATTTATTTTTTCATTTTCAAATGCTCTTTCAACAATCTTTTCGGAGTTTTCTTTTATAAATTCCAAATCAGGTTCTGATACTCCTTTTGTTATCGCCATGAAATCTGCCAAAGAACTTGATACTACTCTTGTTAAATATGCTGCACTTATTGCTTGGAATGCCCCAGTTACGAACCAATTTGGGCCATGCAGTTTTGATAAGCCTATTAAAGTCTGACCACTCCATTCAATTACTCCCTGTGCAATTGCAATCTTTATTATTTGTTTGGATACTTTATCCAATATTTCTGGAGACCAATTACATCCCCATATAGACTTAATTTCTTTAATCATTAAGGAATTTAAAACAGTCATTGATAAAACATCTATTGATGGAATCGGAGACAAGAAAACAGAAGTCGCAACGATAATTTGATTTCTCCTCTGTAAATCCTTCAATTGCATTCTTCTTATTCCTTCAATCTCAGATTGCCAATTCGTATGCAATCTCTTCAAAAGTCTTTTTTTAGTATTTTCAATATTATTATTTGAACTTATAAAAAACTTGCGCAAAGAAAAAGGTATATTTGCCAAGTTATTTTTAGTTTTGTCGAATCTAATTATTCTATTTACATATTCTCCTGAAATCTGAGCCTTTAGTTCCTCAATTTTGTTATTGAAATCTAATCCTTTTGTATATGAAACAATTAACCAAATAGGCATACTTTTAGGCAGTTTTTTTAACCATAAAAAATCATTCGCGGATAGAGGTAATTGTAAAAAATACAAAATAGCATCGCTATTTAAAACTACTTCAGGAACAATTTCAGAGGAATTATATTTAGGAAGTTTTTCAATAAAATTCAATTTAAACTTATCTTCTTTGAAGTAATTCTTGAATAATGATGTATTCGAATCAAAAGTCTTCTGCCCAATACAATAAATCTTTTCTTTTTTTTCTCTATTTAGTATTAATTCAAGAGCTTTTTTCCTTTTAAAATTTTGTTTTTCCAAATTATTATGCAATTCAATTTCCTCAAAGAAATCTAAATCCTCATTACAAAGTTTTACCCAACCATCTAAGTCCTTTGGCTCATTAAATTTTGGCTTTTCACTCTTTAAGTAAAAATATCCCCCAAAACATAAAATAAAAAATCCTATTGACCCACCTGCAAAATTTATAATATCACTTAAAAACCATTCTCCAAATCCTAAAAAAAGTAGGATTATAAATATATTTTTCTTCGGGAACTTTATTAAATTCTTTAAAAAGTTTTCTTTACTAATATCAAACACAATAATTTAATACCCTTCTTCTTCTACTTTAATGCAAGTTGTGAATGAAAAAAAGCAAAATTACACAACTCTTCAATTAAGGATAAGAATTTTATAGTTCAATTTAAGACTTCTTGCCTAACTGGGTGTTAAGTTAATAGACTATTTAAATTAAAAAAAAGAATCCCTAAGATGTCAAATTCCAATTACGACAATAATTATGGTCAAGAGAACTACAGGAGCCGAGGTAATAATGATAGATCTAACTTTAGGAACAGATCTGGAGGGAATAGAGATGGGGGAGGATTTCGAATAAGATTAAGTGATAATGAAATGAAAGCTGTTAGATCAATTCAGGAGGCTTTTCAACTTAAATCTACAGTCGCAGTTTTAGGATTCTCAGTTAGAACACTTAGCGAAATGATTGGAGATAAAGATCTGATGGAATCGGTAACAAAATTTGCAAAAAATAACAAGAACACATCTTCACCGAGTAAGTCAGAAGTTTCTGAAAACAAAAGTAAAAACTTAAAACCTGATCCTTTTGCAAGGCCAGTTAAAAATACTCCTAGAGAAGAGATTAAACAAAACAAAGAAGAAATCAAAGAAGAAATCAAAGAAGAAATCAAAGAAGAAATCAAAGAAGAGATCAAAGAAGAAATTAAAGAACAAGAATAAGAAGGGGATGACAATTAAAAAAAGGATCCTTTCTGGAGTTCAACCTACAGGAGATTTACATATTGGTAACTGGCTTGGAGCAATAAGCAATTGGGTTGCACTCCAAGAGAAGCATGAAACATTCCTTTGTGTAGTTGATTTACATGCAATTACTACAGAATATGACCCCAAACAACTTTCTAAAAATACACTTTCTACTGCAGCTTTATATGTTGCTTGTGGTATAGATCCTAAAATTTGTTCTATTTTTGTTCAAAGCCAGATATCTGCACATTCAGAACTTTGTTGGATATTAAATTGCATGACACCAATAAATTGGATGGAAAGAATGATCCAATTCAAGGAGAAATCTGTTCAGCAAGGGAATAATGTTTCTATTGGATTATTTGATTATCCAATCTTAATGGCTGCAGATATTTTATTATACGATGCTGATTATGTTCCAGTAGGGGAAGATCAAAAACAACACTTAGAACTTGCCAGAGATATTGCACAACAAAGAATTAATGCCAAATTTAGTAAGGGAGAAAACATATTAAAAATTCCTCAGCCAATAATCATGAAAAAAGGTTCAAAGATAATGAGCTTAAATGACGGATTAAAAAAAATGAGCAAAAGTGACATTAATGAGGGTAGTAGGATTAATTTGTTAGATACTCCTGAAATAATTACAAAAAAAATAAAAAGAGCTAAAAGTGATAGTTATATGGGAATGGAATTTAATAATCCAGAGAGGCCTGAATCCAGAAATCTATTAATGATTTATTCATTATTAACTGGTAAAGAAGTTTCTGAATTAGAGAAAGATTTATCTCAAACAGGATGGGGGACATTTAAAAAAATATTTACAGAACAACTTATAGAATCGCTTAAACCTATTCAAGAAAGATATCAGGTTCTGATTAACGATCCATATGAATTAAATAAGATACTTATCGAAGGTAAAGAGAAAGCTGAAGCAGTGGCAAATAAAACCCTTTGTAGAGTTAAATCTGAATTAGGATTCTTTGAAATGGAGAAATAAATCATGCCAGAAATAACATTACCAGATGGATCTAAAAAAGTATTTGAAAAGCCGGTAACTATTAAAGAAATAGCTCAGAGTATTGGAGCCGGCTTAGCCAAAGCAACAATTGCAGGCAAAGTAAATGATGTTCTTTTTGATGCAACACTTCCAATAAATAATGATTCTAAAGTGGTAATAATTACATCCAGGGATAAAGAAGGTATTGAGATAATTAGACATTCCTTTGCACATTTAATTGGTCATGCCGTTAAACAACTTTATCCAAATACAAAAATGGCAATAGGTCCAGTCATTGATAATGGCTTTTATTATGATATTTTTTCTGAATATAGATTTACGCCTGAGGATTTAATAAAAATAGAAAAGAGAATTAATAACTTAATAAAAACAAATTATGATGTTGAAATTTTACAAGTTACCAAAAAAGAAGCAATAAAAACTTTTCAAGAAAGAGATGAAACTTTTAAATTAAGAATAATTGAAGAAATTCCTGATGAAGGTCTCATAAATTTATATAAACATGAAGAATATATTGATATGTGCAGAGGCCCTCATGTTCCGAATACAAACCATCTTAGACATTTTAAATTATTAAAGTTATCAGGTTCATACTGGAGAGGTAATAGTGAAAATGAATCATTACAGAGAATATATGGAACTGCTTGGGCTAAAGAAAAAGAACTCAATGATTACTTAACAAGAATCGAAGAGGCAGAAAAAAGAGATCATAGAAAACTTGGGAAAAAGCATTCACTCTTTCATATACAAGAAGAATCTCCAGGCATGATTTTTTGGCATCCAAATGGATGGACAATCTACCAAGTTCTTGAAAAATATATAAGAGAAATACTTAAAAAAAATTATTATCTAGAAATTAAAACCCCTCAAGCTGTTGATAAATCTCTTTGGGAAAAATCAGGTCATTGGGAAAAATTCAGAGAAGATATGTTCACTACCGCATCAGAAAATAGAACTTATGCAATTAAACCAATGAACTGTCCTTGCCATATTCAAGTATTTAATCAAGGTTTAAAAAGTTATAAAGATCTACCTATTCGGCTTGCTGAATTTGGTTCTTGTCATAGAAATGAACCATCTGGAGCATTACACGGCTTAATGAGAGTCAGAAACTTTACTCAGGATGATGCACATATTTTCTGTACAGAAGAACAAATTCAAGCTGAGGTGTCTGCTTTTATTGATCTTGTTTTCGAGGTTTATAAAACTTTTGGTTTTGATGAAATTATTATCAAATTATCAACCCGTCCTGAGAAAAGGGTGGGTAGTGATAATATTTGGGATAAATCAGAAGAGGCACTTACCAAGGCTCTTGATAATAAAAATCTAAAATGGGAACTACAACCTGGAGAAGGGGCTTTTTATGGCCCAAAAATAGAATTCTCTTTAAAAGATTGTCTTGATAGAGTCTGGCAATGTGGAACAATTCAAGTTGATTTCTCAATGCCCATAAGATTAGATGCAACTTATGTAGATTTAAATAACGAAAAAAGAAATCCAGTAATGCTTCACAGGGCAATTTTGGGTTCTTTTGAAAGATTTATAGGAATCTTAATTGAACAATATGAAGCTATATTCCCAATGTGGCTAGCACCTTATCAAATAATTTTGTTGAGCATTACTGATAGGAATATTGATCAATGTTTAAAATTTAATCAATTAATAAATACTAAGGGGTATCGTTCAAAAGTTGATATTAGAAATGAAAAAATAGGCTATAAGATAAGAGAAGCAACTATAGGAAGAATTCCGTTAATTGCTGTTATTGGCGATAAAGAAGAACAAGTTGATTCAGTTGCTTTAAGAGCCTTGGATGGGAAAAATTTAGGAATTTTTAAGTTAGATGATCTCTGTAAATTAATGGATAATTTAATAGAAAAAAAAGGAAGAACAGAGTAATTTTGAATATATGAATTTTCTTGCTTGTGATCTAGGAGGTACAAAAATTCTATTAGGAATTTTTAAAAATAATGTTAATGCTAATTCTCCTAATTTAGTTTTAAAAAAAAAATATATATCTTCTGAATGGGATTCAATTGACTTAATTTTAGAAGATTTCTTAAAAAATGAATGCAAAAACATTAATCATCCTTTTTCCGCTTGTTTCGCTGTCGCAGGTCCCATATCTAATAACAATGCAGAAATTATTAATTTGTCATGGAATATTTCTGGTGATTTATTAAAAAAGAAATTTAAATTTAAAAGTTGCGAACTAGTAAATGATTTTGCAGTACAAATTTATGGAATACCTTTTTTAAAAGAAAGTCAATATTCTACTATTCAACATGGAGACCAGTCAGTAGGCCTCAACAAAGATTTGCATGCAATTGTTGGAGCAGGAACTGGTCTAGGCATTGCAAAAGGCATAATATCTGGAAGTAAGGTAAAAGTCTTAGCTAGCGAAGGTGGCCATGTTGAATACTCACCAAAGTCGGAATTAGAATGGGAACTAAAGAATTGGCTCAAATATTCCTTAAAAGTTAAAAGGATCTCTTGTGAAAGAATTATCAGTGGGACTGGATTATCAAGAATAGCCGAATGGAGACTTAGCAAACCTGATGCTAAAAACCATCCTCTAAAAATTTACTTTAAAGAATTAAAAATTTCTGATAATTTGAGAAAAGAACTTCCTCAAAAAATTTGTAATCTTTCTAATCAGGGGGATACGCTAATGAGTCAAGTTGAGAGAATATGGTTAGATGCTTACGCCTCGTTATTGGGAGACGTTGCTCTTCAAGAATTATGTTTTGGAGGCTTATGGATTTCTGGTGGGACCGCTCCAAAACATTTCATAAACTTTAAATCAGGTTTATTTATGAAACAATTTTCAGATAAAGGAAGATTAAAAGATATTCTTAAAAATATACCTGTGAATGTAATCTTAGATGAGGAATTTGGATTATTTAGCGCAGCGTGCAGAGCAAAAATGCTTTCACAAATAGAATAATTTTCATATGTCTTCTCCAGAAGTAGGAAAAAAAATAATAGTAACAGTTCCCTCTACGACTGCTAACTTAGGCCCTGGATTCGACTGCCTTGGTGCAGCATTAGATTTATATAACGAGTTTATTTTTACAAGAATAGATGGAGGCGGTGATCGATTTGATTTGATAATGGAGAGTACCGATGGTAATCATTTAAGAGGAGGGCCAGAAAATTTAGTTTTTAGAGCTGCGCAGAAAGTATGGGAAAGTGCCAATATCAAACCATTCGCCCTTGAAGCTAGAGTAAAATTAGCAGTCCCCCCTGCTCGAGGACTAGGGAGTAGTGCTACAGCAATAGTTGCAGGACTAATCGGAGCAAATGCGATTATGAACTCCCCTTTACCTAAAGAAAAACTTTTAGAACTTGCAATTGATATTGAAGGTCATCCTGATAATGTAGTCCCTTCTCTTTTGGGGGGGCTTTGTTTAACTGCTAGGTCATCTTCTCAGCGATGGAGAATTATTAGATGTGACTGGCACGATTCCATTAAAGCTGTAGTGGCAATACCTGCTATACGTCTTAGCACAAGTGAAGCAAGGAGAGTAATGCCGAAGAATGTACCTATTTCTGATGCCGTAACAAATATGGGGGCACTTACCCTATTACTTAACGGTTTAAAAACAGGTAATGATGAATTAATAAAAGAGGGTATGTTTGACAAATTACATGAACCTTACCGATGGAAGCTTATTAAAGGTGGATTGGAAGTTAAAGATGCCGCACTTCAAGCTGGTGCTTTAGGCTGTGCGATTAGTGGAGCAGGGCCAAGTATCTTAGCTTTGTGTAAAAAGGATAATGGAAGAGAAGTCAGTCAAGCCATGGTAAAAGCTTGGGAAAATTTAGGCGTGGCAAGTAGAGCACCATATTTGAACGTCCAAACAACAGGAAGTCAATTCAGGAATATCTCTGGTAAGTAGTTTTACTTAGGCATTTTTAATGTTATAGTCTCAAGCTAGAACAACTTCAACTAGAATAAAAAAATTATTCATTATTCTATGAATTTAGAATCTTTTCCTTTACTATCCTCTATTGTTTTATTACCCTTGATAGGGGCATTGATAATGCCTTTTTTAAGTTCTAAGGAAGGAGAAGACAATACACTTCCAAGAAATATCTCATTAAGTTTTTTATTTATAGATTTTCTACTCATAATTGGAGTACTTTTCCAAAAATTTGATACAACAAATAGCTCACTACAACTTGTTGAAAGATTAACTTGGCTACCCTCAATAGGATTAGAATGGTCCCTTGGCATAGATGGACTATCTGCACCATTGGTAGCTTTAAGCGGATTAATTACATTTTTATCTGCTGCAGCTAGTTGGAAGATAAAGAAAAAATCTAATCTATATTTTGCACTTTTACTAGTTCAGGCATCGGCCCAAGCACTAGTTTTCCTTTCTCAGGATTTCTTATTATTTTTCTTAGCTTGGGAATTAGAATTGGTTCCGGTTTATCTTCTTATTGCTATTTGGGGAGGCAAGAAAAAATTATATGCAGCTACAAAATTTATTCTCTATACTGCTCTAGCATCCTTACTAATACTTATAAGTGGGCTTGCACTTGCATTGAGCGGCGATACATTTACCCTAAATCTAACCGAACTAACAAATAAAAACGTAACAGGTAGCCTCGCATTATTATCTTATCTAGGATTTCTTATAGGTTTTGGGGTTAAACTTCCTATTTTTCCATTACATACTTGGTTACCGGATGCTCATGGGGAAGCTAATGCTCCAGTTTCAATGTTACTAGCGGGAATCCTTTTAAAAATGGGTGGATACGCTCTCTTAAGATTCAATGTTCAAATATTACCCGAAGTGCATCTACAACTCGCGCCTGCTCTAATTATTCTTGGTATTATCAATATAATTTATGGAGCATTAAATGCATTTGCTCAAGATAACGTAAAAAGAAGAATCGCATGTAGTTCAGTAAGTCATATGGGTTTCGTTCTTCTGGGTATTGGAGCAGTTGATGCTTTAGGTATAAGCGGAGCAATGCTTCAAATGATAAGTCACGGACTTATCGCGGCAGCAATGTTCTTCGTCACGGGATCCTTCTATGAGAGAACAAATACTCTTTCAATTCCAAACATGGGTGGTTTAGCGAAGGTCTTACCAATAACATTTGCTTTTTTTCTGGCGAGCTCATTAGCGTCTCTGGCCTTACCAGGAATGAGTGGATTTATAAGCGAGATCACAGTATTCTTAGGAATAACAAGTCAAGAGGGTTTTAGCTCTCTTTTTAGATCAATCACAATTCTTATTGCAGCAATTGGTCTTGTCCTAACGCCCATATATCTTCTTTCGATGTGTAGAAGAGTATTTTTTGGACCCAGAATTCCTGCGCTAGCTACCGTAAAAGAAATGAATAGTAGAGAATTGACAATTGGGTTCAGTTTATTATTGCCTACTTTAGTAATAGGTTTCTGGCCAAAAATTGCGATAAATTTATATGAATCTTCAACAAACGCTCTCAGTCAGCAATTAACTTTAGCTAAATTAGTCGGGTTAATCTCAAACATTAGTCAATTTTAATCTTCGATAAAATGGAAACTTCAATTTTTAATTACGGAGAATTACCAGAATTTAATAAATTCACTTCAGATAGAATTAATCAAGAGTTCCCAGGTGTAATAGAGAAGATAAATCTAGATTTCAAAAAAATTGAAAATTTTTTATCAAACTACTTAGAGCAAGAAAATTTAGAATGGGACATAGTAATTAATCCTTTAAACGAAGTTAATGAAATTTTAAGATGGAGTTGGGGAGTTATAAGTCATCTTAATGGAGTAAAAAATTCTGAAAGCTTAAGAGAAATTTACTCAAAGTTTCTACCTGAAATTATTAATTTAAGTAATAAGTTTGGACAAAGCAAAATTATTTATAATGCTCTGGTAAAGCTTAAAGAAACAAATAGTTTTGATGAGATCAAAAACAGAATTCTAGATAAAGAAATTCTGGAAATGGAACATAGAGGTATTTCATTAAATATTGATAATCAGAAAGAGTTCAATGTTATTTCTGAAAAGCTTGGAAAACTATCTACAAATTTCAGTAATAATGTCTTAGATGCCACTAATTCTTGGTTTTTGATCCTAAATGACAAAGCTCAAATAGATGGAGTTCCAGAAAGGGTCCTAGAATTAATGGCAATATCAGCTCACAAACACTTCAAAAAAGAAGGAGAAGCTGATACAAAAAATGGACCATGGAAATTAAGTTTAGATATTCCGACTTATAACGCGTTTATGACATATGCCAAGGATCGTAAACTCAGAGAGAAATTATATAAAGCTTTTGTGAGCCGAGCCTCTCATGGAGAAAAAAATAACTCTCAAATTATTGAAGATATTCTATCTCTTAGAACTAAACAGGCTAAGCTTCTTGGTTACGAAAGTTGGGCAGAATTAAGTCTTTCAACAAAAATGGCTAAAGAAATTAAAAATGTTGAAAAACTTTTAGAGGAATTAAGAAAACCTGCTTTTAAAACAGCCAAAAATGAATTAGATACACTTAATAAGTTTTCAAAAGATAATGGGTTTCCAAATCATGAAAATCTTCAATCTTGGGATATTAGCTATTGGTCTGAGCTTCTCAGAAAGGAGAAACTTAATTTAGATCAAGAATCACTTAGGCCCTGGTTCCCTCTTAATGATGTTTTAAAAGGTCTTTTTAAACTTAGTGAAAAGCTCTTTGAAATTAAAGTAATTGAAGCCCGTAATGAAGCTCCTATTTGGAATGATGACGTTTTATTTTTTAATATCCTAAATAAAGATGATGAAAAAATAGCTTCATTTTATCTCGATCCCTACTCACGTCCCGAGTCAAAGAGGGGAGGTGCATGGATGGACGAATGTCTTAACAAAAACAATATTGGTAGAAATACATTACCTGTTGCCTACTTAGTTTGTAATCAAACTCCACCATCTAAAGATAAACCAAGTTTGATGAGTTTCGATGAAGTTCAAACCCTTTTCCATGAATTTGGTCATGGTCTTCAACATATGCTTACTACTGTAAATCTTCCACAAGCAGCCGGTATTAACAACGTTGAATGGGACGCAGTTGAACTTCCAAGTCAATTTATGGAAAACTGGTGTTTTCACAAAAACACCTTGTTAAATATTGCGAAACACTATGAAACAGGGGAGAGATTATCTAATGAGAATTTCGAAAAATTAGTAGAGAATAGAACTTTTAATTGCGGTATGGCTACTCTAAGACAACTACATTTTGCAATTACAGATATAAGATTGCATAGCAATATATATATTAATCAGGGTAAAAAGTCTGATGAAATTAGAAAAGAAATTGCCCTAAATACAACGGTAATCGAACCTATTCAAGAAGATAAATTCCTTTGTTGCTTTAGTCACATATTTGCAGGGGGTTATTCGGCTGGATATTATTCTTATAAATGGGCAGAGGTTTTAAGTGCCGATGCTTTTTCTATGTTTGAAGAGGCAGATTTAGAAAATAATCAAAAGATAAAATCCATCGGTAAAAAATTCAAAGATACTATTTTAAGTCTTGGAGGAAGTTTCTCTCCATTAGAGGTATTTAAATTATTTAGAGGGAGAGAACCAAAAACTGATTCTTTAATAAGACACTTAGGTCTATCATCTGTTAATTAAGAAGTCTGTTGATAATTTTATCCACCGCAACTGGATTTCTTACCAAGTTTTTATGTTTATAAATCTTTAATGATATTTTCTCGCCCGAATTCAAACTAGCTCTCCATCCAGGGAAAACCATAAGATCCCAATAAGTAAAAAAACTAATACAATTAATTCCATTAAGAAGATAATCTGATCTAGAAAGCTCTCTTAATAAAAGACTATTTATTTTCATCTCAGATATTCCTTTAAAAGGATATTTAGGAATTAATTGAGAGGCAAGAGTCCCCTTATGTGGCGACCCAATAGTTATAAATCTTCTAGTTCTTTTATAACCATTCAATTTCTTAATCCAATATCTACCAATTATTCCACCCATTGAAAATCCCAAAATATCAAGCTCTTTTTCATAACCATATTTCTCTAAAATTAAATTATTTAGTAAATTAGTTAATTCAACAATAGATGTCATTCCATATTCGTGTTTTAAAGTTGGTGCAAAATATTCAATTCCAATTTTATCAAGTTTAGAAGTTATTGAAGAGAAAATTTCTGCTGTATTCCAGAGACCATGAATAAATATTATGGGATTTCTTTTTGACAATGTCGTTAATTATTTTCCAAAACTCTTACTATTGAGACCTCTCCATCAAAACCAATAATTGGAGGTTTACATTTAGTTAGTATAATTTTAATTCGGCTAAGTTGAAACTCTTCATCAATAATTTTTAAAATTTCTTTTGAATATTTCTCAATCGTAAGGTAACATATTTTCTTGGATTGATATTTTAATATTTCAACTAATTTCGAATAATCTACTGTACTTTTAATATCATCATTTTGAGTACAATTTTCAAAATCAGCCCATAAAAATACATCTAAACTAAAAAGTTGTCCTAGGTTCCTTTCTTTTTCTAGAACACCAACTCTTGCCCAAAGTTTAATATCCTTAATTTTTAAATATGTTTCCATTTCTAAGATTTAAACATCTTTATGTGAAAAAATTAATTTTCCAGATGAAAAATCATCAACAATGTGGCCTTCGCCTCTTAAAAAATACTTATAAGTTACTAGCCCCTCTAGTCCTACTGGGCCTCTTGGGGGCAATGTCTGTGTAGATATCCCAACCTCTGCTCCAAAGCCATATCTAAAACCATCTGCGAATCTTGTTGAGCAATTATGAAAAACTCCTGAACTATCTATCTCGCTCATAAATTTATGAGAATTACTGATATTTTCAGTAATTATTCCATCTGTATGTTTTGAACTAAATTTTTGTATATGAGCAATTGCTTCTTCTAAATCATCAACAATTTTTATAGAAAGGATAAGATCTAAATATTCAGTTTGCCAGTCCTCATTATTAGCTTCAAAAGGAACACCCAGTTGAAAAGATTTTTTATCTCCAATCAATTTAACATCGTTATTGTTAAAAATTGGAATCGCCTTATTCAAAAATTCAGAGGCAGCATCTTTATGTATTAGAAGAGTCTCAACAGCGTTACATGCCGCTGGATATTGTATCTTACTATCTAGAGCCACTTTTAAAGCCATATCGAGATTTGCTTCATTATCTATATATAAATGACAAATTCCATCAGCATGACCTAATACAGGAATTAATGTATTCTCCTGTATAAATTTAACAAGTTCATTGCTTCCTCTTGGAATAATTAAATCTATATATTTTTCTAAATTCAACATTGCCATACTATCTTTTCTACTTGTCAGAAGACAGATCGCATTTTCGTTAAGATTTGAATCCTGCAGACCTTTTTTAAGTGCAGAAACTATTGCAATATTTGTTAAATTTGCTTCACTCCCCCCTTTAAGCATAACTCCATTCCCAGATCTAATGGCTAGAGAACTTATTTGCATTACAGCATCGGGTCTTGACTCAAAAATCACTCCTAATACTCCTATGGGTACTGTTTTTCTTTCAAGGACTAAACCCTTAGAAAGTTCCCTTTTTATTTGAATTTGACCTACTGGATCAATCAGATTTCCAACTTGTCTCACCCCTTCAATTCCTAAATTAAGTTTTTCTTTTGAAAGCTTTAATCTAGAAAGCAAGGACTTTGAAATTCCTTTAATTTCTGCTTTTTTATAATCTTCAATATTGGCCTCAATTATTTCTTTAGAGTTTTTTTCTAAATAGTCAGCCATTAAGTTCAAGGCTCTAATTCTTTCATCATTATTTGTTTGACTTGTTTTAATTGAAGCCAGACGAAGTTTCTTTGCTTTTTCTAAAAGTTCATTATTAGGAGCCGGGACATCAAATATATCAACCATAATTTAATTTAATTTACCTAATAATAATTCAAAATAAGTATTCTTTAAACTTTTAATTTAGTAATTAATATCTGAAAAATAATTGAACTTGACTTTTCCAATCTCCCTCGGAATCCATAGAACCTAAAAATTCCAAGTTTGGACTAGCCTGTAAAGTCAGTATCCCTAAAGGAGGTAAATCATCCCTATCTGGAGTAGCTTGAACAGCAAAGTTTACTCTATCAGAAATATCAAGACCAATTTCGGCAATCCAAGCTTGACTAGACAACCCAGCATTTGAGGATGATTCATCAGTATCATTTACCTCAATGTTTTCATTAGAAAAAACATTATTAATTGGTTCATTATTTTCTATTAAAGCGGGATATAAGGACAATTGAAATTTCTCACTAAATGCATTTGCAGTATTAAGTTGAGAAATAAATGCTCTATTTATTAAATTTGCAGAGTTTCCTCCAATTAAACCAATAATTTGAGATCTGTTATAGCTTGGAGTACTTCTTAATTGTATTTTTTTATTTTCATCTTCAAATGATAATTGATCTAGAAATCCTTCATATGATGCTTCGATTTTTATAAGTCTTGTATTCCCGATTCCAACAGCTCCAAAACCACTCGCACTTGCATTCGCATCTAGACCACTTGAAATATTGAGATCTTGATTATTTTCACTAATTGGTATTATTGAATCTGGAACTTTACTAGTAAGTGAAAAGTTAATAAAAGGGACAATGCCACTTCTAGAGGCAAATAAAATATAATTTTCTTTATTTTTATCTAATTTGAATGGTGTTGTATATAAATTTGCGGTACCTTTACTTAAATTTATAAGGCCTCTGGCATTTAAGTCTTCTCCTAGTTTTCCATTAAAATCTAAATCTAACTTGGTATCTAAATAAGCCTTTACTATTCCCGCATATTGAATTCTAAAATCTGGACCAAGTTTTAATTTTAGATTCTTAAAACTTAAATTTTCAAGATAATTTGGGAAATTTTCTCCTAAAAGAAAAGAATTTAATATTGTCTCATTAGAAATTATTTCAATATTTTTATTTTTTTTCCAAAATAGTTCTGGCCAATTTCTTTCAGGATTTATTCCTTTAAAATTATTTTTTTTATTACTTTTTTTACTAGCATTATTTAAATTAATAAACCCATTATTAAGTGCTAAGTTTCCACTAAATATGGGTTCTTTGAATGTTCCTCCGATATTAATTTTAGAATCAGCTAGAAATTTAAAATTATTAGCTTTAAGACTAAATTTATTCGTTACTAAACTAATCTCTTTATCTTTAAAAACATTTTTATTATAAAAAGGTAAATGCCCTTCAATAAAAATATTCCCAGAAGAATCATCAGAAGCCTGAAAGCTTTTTATTTCGATATGATCAAAATCAAAAATTACTGTACTATTTATATTTTTAATAGTATTACTATAAATATCGATTTCAGAGTTCTTTATAACAACAAAACCATTCACAATTGGTTTATTAATAGTTCCATTTAATATCACTCTCAGATTTGTATCACCTTTCTTAAATACGAAATAATCATCAGCTAGGATATCAATTAATTCAATAAATTTCCCATTCCCATTTAATCTCAAATCTAATTTATCTTCTCTATTAATTGGGATAGAGCCTGAAATTTCTAGAGGAACACTTGAATTATTTAATAACAAAGATAAATCTAAATCAAAAATAGATTCATTATATTGGACTTCTCCATAATCAAAGATGATTGGGCTACTATTTATAGAGGTATTATTTGAAGAAATATTAGTAGCAAAGGATTTTTTATCAAGATTATAAAGTAAATTTATATCCAAATTTCCTTCAAAATCTCTTGGTTTATCTAAAAAAATATTTATAGTTTTTAAAGGCAATTTATTAATATTTAAAAAACCTTTTCCTGTAAACCCCCCACCCTCAAGATCTAGAGAAAAATACTCTTTAGAGCCTTTTTTAATATCGTTTTTTACATCAATAAATCCATTCAATTTTGCCTTTAATCGAAAGTCAGAGGCGTTTTTACCTTCTACAATTAGATTTGCATCATATCGACTTTCAAATTTACTTAAATATTTTTTTAAGTTAAATTTATCTTCTAAAGTATTTTTATCATTTAAGAAATTATTGATAAAAATAATTTTATCTTTAAAAGCGCTATCAATATTACTTATTTCTATATCATCTAGGTTCCTAGACTTACCATTAGGAATGATTTTTTTATTATCAAAGTTTAAAATATCTGCTGCTGTTTGTAATGACCAACTAGTACTAATATTACTAAAACTTATATTTAAACTATTATCTTTATCAGAATCATATTCGATATCAATCATACCACCATCAATTGGATATAATGATGAATTTATATAAAAAGATTTATCATCAAAAATAAAATCAAATAATGAATTAGCAAACTTTATATTCCTATATTTTCCCAAACTCCAAGCTAAACGACCATCATAATAAGTTTGATCTCTAGATATAAAGCCTGAGCCATTAACAATGCCACTAACTCTATCAAATTCATTATTACTAATCGCAAATTCAAGCTCATCAAGAGGGAAATTATTTGCATTCCAACGATACTTATCAACATCTTTAATGAGAGTTAAACTACCTTTATTAGAATTAAATACTCTACTAAAGGTTATATTCTCTAACTTAATCTTTGAATCAAAATTAAAGGTAAGGAAAGAAGGTACAGGTGAATATCTATTCTTTATATTCACGAGGTATTTATTATTTTGATTTTTGATCTCACCTTCCCATATTTCTCTTATTCTTATACCTTTGTAATGAGGATAATCAACATTAAAATTAATTTGAATATCCGGTTTATTTATCTCACCTTTTAGTTCGCCTGTTGCAGTAATAAAACCTCTAATCCTATTTTTGCGGAAAATATTTAAATTAGATACTTGGGTTCTATTTAGAATAAAACTTGAATTTATATTTCCAAAATTTATACCCCTCTTATCTAACCAATAAGGGATATCTCCTGATAATTGTATTTCAGGTTTCAAACTATCTAAATAACCAACATTTCCTTTAAAATTTATATTGTTAATATTCTCATTTAAAGGAACATTAAGATTAAACTCTGAGATTAATGTACCGTAATTAAGATTTTTTGTCTCAGCGATAATCTTCTTACCTTGGCATAAAAACCTAATCGAATCACTAGTTATATCCTCTACTAAACTATTGGATTTCACCATTAAGTTATTCAAAGAAAGCTTTCCTTTACAAAAGTTTTTTTTAGAAGATTTATAAAACTTTATGTTAGATTTAATTTTTCCTGTCCTAAAAGCAAATTCTCTATCGCCAAGACTATAATTAGATCCCTTCAAATTTATCCCATTCGATAATATCTCGAGATTCAAAAAATCTTTATTTAATTTAGTATTTAGTTTTAA
>QCUF01000009.1 GCA_003210825.1 Prochlorococcus sp. AG-676-P15-1
TTAATTGATTTAAAGAAAATTTACTTAATAAAGACATTCCGATTTGAGAGCCAATACCTTTAATGTTAAGAATTTGCGTAAAGAAATCTCTTTGATCTTTGGAGTTAAATCCAAAAAGCATATCAGAATCTTCTTTTTTTATGTGTTTTAGCCAGAGTATTATTTCTTTTTCAGATATCTTATTTTTATTGATATCAATAATAACAGATTCCAGTGTCTGAATTTCGTAACCTAATCCCTGACAGTTTATTAAAATATAAAATTTATTATTAGTTTGCCATGAACTTACTAATACTCCCTTAATCCAACTAATCAATTAATCACCACCATCCACCTTACATCCAATAGCTGCACCAGTAACTGCTCCTAATGGTACAGCCCACCAACGACCTTCTTTCCTTGAAACTGCGCCTCCTAGTCCGCCGCCAAGTAATGCACCTGCTATCTTTCCATCTGTACAATCATCATCTTTGAGTTTTTCTGATTTAGCACCTCCACAGGGTATTTCCACATCGACCTCATAATTCCTTACATAACCTGGACTCGATTTTGTTCCGGGAATATATTCTTCCCTATATTCAGTCCTGGTACATGTTGTGGATTTAGGCGTTGATGCTTTTACTTGGAGAAATGGATAAAAACTGAAAAATGCTAATAAGAAAAATTTCATTACAAACATACTTATTTTTTTTATTTTAAATCTTTTTTAGTTTTTTGCTAGTAGAAATAATAGTTCCTAACAAAACAAGTACTGCACCAATAATAAAGTTCATATTTATTAGTTCATTAAAGAACAGAATTCCCCATAAAGATCCAAAAAGTACTTGTAAATAATTTATCCTAGCCGCTTCTGAGGTTGGTAATTTCTTTAATCCAATTGTTAAAAATGTTTGTCCAGCTTGGGTAAACATACCTATACCTATTATCCAAATTAAATCATTAATATTCGGCGTTACCCAATTGAAAAATACAATTGGTGATAAAGATATTACGGATATTAAAGGAAAGTATTTAATTATTATGAAAATATCTTCTGTTAATGATAGTTTTTTAACAGTTATGTAAGCTAGGGCTGTTGATATAGCACCAAGAAATGCTATTAATACAGAAAATTTATCTAGCTCAATGTTTAAAATCGATATTTGATAGGGATTTAAGATTATTAATATTCCTAACCATCCTGTTGTAGATGCAATAATCAGATTTTTAGTAATCTTTTCATTTATTAGAATTCCTGCAAAAATAGATATGAATATAGGGTATGTATATTGAATAACAGTAGAAATACTTAAAGGCATATTTTTAATTGCATAAAATATACAAACTAAAGCTATCGTCCCTAAAATACCCCTTAAAATTAGTAATGGTTTATTCTCTCCCCAGGGATTTAAATTTTTTTTATTTATTATCAGAGATGTAATTAACAAGCTTAATAATGATCTAAAAAATACTAATTCATATATAGGTATTCTATTATCAATTTTTTTTACGCAAACAGTCATAAGGCTAAAGAAAAACGATGCCAATATTAAATTTACTTTTTTAAATGAATTACTCTTTTGATTAAAAAATTCTATAAGCATTACTAAAAATAGTTTTATTGTGAAATTACGTAGATTCTTTTAAAAATTTGACCTATAACAAAATGATTATTAGGATTTCTTTTTAGAAAAATAAATAAATGGGACCTGCGATACATCCAAGAACTATTCAGGAGGTTAAAGATAAAGTAGATATTGTAGATGTTATTTCTGAACATATCGTACTAAAGAAAAAGGGAAAAGAATTTGTTGGTATATGCCCTTTTCATGATGATAGTAAGCCATCTATGACAGTTTCTCCTGCAAAACAATTTTATTATTGTTTCTCTTGTGGAGCTGGAGGTAATTCTATTAAATTTTTGATGGAGTTTACACGTAATAACTTTACAGATGTTGTACTTTCACTTGCAAAAAAGAATGATATTAATGTAATAAATGTTGATGGGCCTCAGCAAGAAATATATAAAAAACAATTATCTAGGAAAGAGGAACTATATAAGATTCTTCGCGTAACAAAGGAATGGTTTAAATCTCAATTAAATAATTCCTTGGGTAAGGAAGCACATGATTATTTAACTTCACAACGAAATTTAAATATCAAAAATATTAATGATTTTGAATTAGGTTATGCTCCTAATTCATGGAATGATTTATTCAATTACCTTTCAAAAGTTGAGAAATTTCCTTTAAAGTTAATTTTAAGTGCAGGTCTAGTTATCTCAAAGGATAATGCTGATAAGGTTTACGATCGATTTAGAAATAGATTGATCGTTCCTATTTTTGATATGCAAGGGCGGGTAGTTGCTTTTGGAGGCAGATCTCTTGATGGTCAGGAACCTAAATATTTAAATTCTCCCGAATCTGAAGTTTTTGAGAAGGGTAAAATGTTGTTTGCTTTTGATAAAGCATCCAGCAATATTAGAAAACGTGATAAGGCAGTGGTAGTGGAGGGTTATTTCGATGTTATTTCACTTCATTCAAAAGGGATTACTAATTCTGTCGCTTCTCTTGGAACGGCATTAAACAAATATCAGATTTCACAACTTTGTAGATGTACTGATAGTAAAAATATAATAATTAACTTTGATTCTGATAATGCAGGAAGATTAGCTACAAAAAGGGTTATAAACGAAGTTGAAAGTTTATCTCTTCACGATCAAATAAACTTAAAAATTCTGCAAATTAAATCATTTAAAGATCCTGACGAGTACCTAAAAGGTAATACACCAGAAGATTATTATAATTTAATAGATAATGCCTCTTTCTGGATTGATTGGGAGATTGATCAGATTTTTGATAATAAAGACTTATCTAAATCTGATATTTTTCAGAACGTTATTTCTTCGTTAGTTAAGTTATTAAGCAAATTTCCTCAATCTGCTACAAGAACTCACTATTTGCAAAAAGTCTCCGAAAGATTAAGTATGGGTCAAGCGAGATTAGCTATTAAATTTGAAGAAGACTTAAGAAAACAAGTTAAAGGGTTTCGTTGGCATGGCAGATCAAAAAAATTTGAACAACCAAGTGAAGTTAGTCAGCGTGAAAAAAATGAATCAGAGATTATTTATTACTATTTGCATTGCCCTGAACATAGACTTTTTATTCGTGAAGAATTACTTAAAAGAGAAATTAACATCTTTAATACTGAATATATTCGTCTTATTTGGGAATCTATTTCAACAATAGAAGTAAATAATTTAAGTGTAAATTATTTAGATGATTTGAAGGATCCTAATAATAAAAAATTAAATAATGAATTTATTTCAATTAACTTGATTTCACTATTGCCTGATCATTTAGCTCTTAATGATTTAGAAGTCTCAAATAAAATTAGTAATTTTATTAATCCAGATGAATTATTTTTAGCCACTTTAAAAAATTCTAAACATAATCTTCTGGGTACTTTGTCACTTCTTGAAAGATATAAATCATTAAAAAGATGTAGACATCTTATTGAATCCTGGGGTTCTCAAAGACTTAAAACTTTGGAAAATTGTATTTCTATTTTAATCGATAATTCTTCCTTAGAACCTTTAGATACTAATAAAGAGATTGAAGATGTATTCAAAGATTTAAACTCTGACGCTATAAAATTTCAAGAATTATATTATCTAGAAAGACAACATATCAATTTTCTTGATAAACAACGTTGTGGAAATTTTTCTTCTAACCAATAAATTTTTAAGAGTTTATAAACAATAACTTTTCAGTATCTCTTTTACTTTTCTTGGCTTGTCCTCCATAAAATAAGCCTCTAACTCTTTAGAATAATTTCCAGATAATTGTACTGACGAATTTAAAGCTTTTAATTTTCCTGAATGAATTTTATCTTCTATATTTTTTATTGTCCCTGTGGGTTTATTGTTATTGCATGACTGGACTAGATGTGTCGTTTCATGCCTTAAAGCTCTTCTTATATAAAGATTTGTTTTGTGATTATCATAACCTTCTCCTTCTTTATAGCCTCCTAATTTTTTAGCATTTTCAGTGCAAATAACTATTGCTTTTTCTGTTCTTTTGTAAAAACCAACAAATTTTTTATCGATATCACAAAGAGTTGTATTTTCTTCTATTGAATTATTTGATTTATTGATCAGCTCTATTATTTCTTTATCAATTTTGCTTAAAAATAATATAAATTCCATATTCCATTTTTATATCATTATATTTGGAATTTTTCTAATATCTGTTGTAGATCCAGAACTTAACGAAGTTCTATTCATTGCCCATTCTTGTGGTTTTTTTGCGATTGCCCATGTAATTACTTCACTATTAAATTTTTTATTCAAGGAGTCAATTGTTTTCATAAGACGGATTGATTTCTTTGATTCCTCTTGAGATTCGTAATTGATAATTGATTGCTGTAAATATTTACAATTAGTTAAATCCTGCATTAAGATCCCAGCTTTTGATAATTTATATTCCGGAGTGTAAATTTCTTTAGATAATACAAGTACTGTTTTTAAAATAGTACTTGTATTATCTGTTGCATTTATAAGTTTTTTATAAGCACTTTTTTGATAAGGATGATTTGAATAATGACTAGTTCTTACAAATACAGTAATGGCAGATGATTTTAAGCTTTGACTTCTCATTTTCTCGGATGCTTTTATTGCATAAATTGCTAATGCTTGAGTTAAATCTTCCAATTTTGTGATTGGTTTTCCAAAGCTTCTACTTACTTGAATTTCTTTTTTTGGCTTCTTAATTATTTCTATCGGAAGACATTTATTACCTTTTAATTCCATCTGTAATCTTTTCCCTATGATCCCTAATTTCTTAATGATTTCATCTTCATCCATATCTCTGAATTCTTTTGCATTTTTAATCCCTTTGCTTTGTAACCAATTAGATGTTTGTTTCCCAATACCCCATATCTTTTCTACACTAATTTTTCTTAAGTAATCATTATCATTATAGACTCTAACTAAATCAAATATTCCTGCGGAAGAATCTATATTCTTAGCTAGATTATTAGCAATTTTTGCCCTTACTTTGTTTTCTGCTATTCCTATTGTTAAAGTTATTCCTAGATTTTGATATATTAAGCACCTTACTTTTCTTGCCCAAGGATTTAAATTCTTATCTTTAGGTCTAAGAATTGAAATAAAAGCTTCATCAATAGAATAAATCTCTATCTCTTCAGAATAGTCCTTTAATAAATTCATTAATCTCTTGCTCATATCACCATAGAGCGAGTAATTGGAACTTAGGACTGCAACTCCTAAGTTATTCAAACTTTCTTTTACTTTAAAATAAGGAATTCCCATTTTTATTTTCAAAGCACGAGCTTCAGGGCTTCTTGCGATAATACATCCGTCGTTATTAGATAAGATCACTACTGGTTTATTCCTTAAATTGGGGTTAATACTTTGTTCGCACGATGCGTAGAAATTATTGGCATCTATAAGAGCTATTGCTTCAGTACTTGAGCTTTTACTTTTCATAAGTAACTATGTATTGAATAGATTACAACTCCCCAAATTTGTATATCAATATGATTTCTAAAACTGAAGTCTGGATATTTATGATTTTCTGCTTTTAAATATAATTCATTATTTTTTATGGATAATCTTTTTATAGTAAATTCTCCATCTATCATCGCAATAATAATATTTCCTGGTTTAGCAGTTAGACTCTTATCTACTATTATTAAATCTTTATCTTTAATTCCTGAATTGATCATTGAGTCACCTTTGACTCTAAGAAAAAAAGTACTAAAAGGATTAGATATTAAATGCTCGTTCAAATCAATATTTTCCTCAGTATAGTCATCTGCAGGAGAGGGAAAACCCGCTGAGACCGAATCACTTAATAATGGAATCTTCACCTTTTTAAAAGTTAAATCAGAAGAATACGAAATCCTTTTAGTAGTACATATATACTATATATTAAAAAAATAAAATTGTGTTTGTTTTAAGAGATTTATGTATTAATCTTAAATCTTCTGTTTAGACGCGATGATAAGGCGAATTATTAGAAATAGAAATAGCTCTATAAATTTGTTCGATAAGAATTAATCTTGCAAGTTCATGAGGAAAAGTAAGAGGAGAGAGGCTTAGTAGAAGATTTGATTTATCTTTAATATCTGAAGGGATTCCATCTGCGTCTCCAATAAGAAAATTAATTTTTTTATTTTTAAAATTTAAAAGTAAGGAAGTTAGTTCAATTGAATTAAAGGATTGTCCTTCTTCAGTAAGGGAAATAATAATATTATTAACTCCAATATTATCAATATTAAAACTCTTAGATTCATTAATAATAAGATTAGGCATTCTTTTTTTGTATTGATTAATGCCTTCTCTTATCCAATTTTTTTTTATTTTACCAATAGCATTTATCGATAATCTGTTAGTTTGAAGCATAGAAAAAAAGAAAAATTTCTTTATTCATCAAGAAGATAATTAAATTCGTCATATAGTTCTTCCTCTGTCGATAGATTCTTTGATGTATTAGTTTTTCTAGAATTTATATTATGAAAAACGTCCTCACTTTTTTTTAATAATTGATTAGCATCTGATGTCTCATTTATATTATCGGAGTTATCAATTATAGAATAAAAAATTTTGGAAGGGTCTTCAACTTTGGAAGCATTGTGGGATTCATGAGGTTTTTCAATTGAGTTATTTTTGCTGACTAAATTATTATTTTTAATAAAAGTATTGAGTTTACCTAAATTTTTTTTTGATAGGCCCATACTATTTAATAAAGATATAAGATGTACATTTAATTTAAACATATTATTTCTCTTTTGGATGAATTTTAAGAACCATCATCAAAAAAAAAGATTTGGACAACATTGGTTGGTTAATAATCTGATATTAGAGAAAATCAAAGAGGTAGCTGAACTGGAAGAAAAAGATTTTATTCTAGAAATTGGTCCTGGAAGAGGAGCTTTAACATCGAAATTATTAGATTCGAAAATTAGTAGATTACATGCTATTGAATTAGATAAAGATTTAATTGACCTTTTAAATAAAAAATTTAAAAATGATAAAAATTTTTCTCTTCAACAAGGAGATATTCTTTCAACAAATCTTGACTCAATAAATAAAAAAATCACAAAAGTGATCGCAAATATCCCATACAATATTACAGGCCCAATATTGGATATTTTTGTAGGAAGATTAGGAATAATTAGCAAGAATAATTACAATAAAATAATTTTCTTAATGCAAAAGGATGTTGTAGATAGGATCTTAGCTAAGGATGGGAATACGAATGCAGGAGCTCTGAGTGTGCGAATGCAACTCATCTCTAACATAAGAAGAATATGCGATGTACCTCCATCTTCTTTTGACCCACCTCCAAAAGTGTTTTCTTCTTTGGTTGTTTTTGAACCATTGAGACCAGAGATGCGTTTAGATATTAAACTAGAGAAATATTTAGATAAACTTCTTAGGATTTCATTTAATTCAAGAAGAAAAATGATAAGAAATACTCTTAATTCAATATTTTCAACGGATGAGATAGAGAAATTATCAGAATCATCTCAAATATGCTTTAATTCAAGACCTCAGGATATTTCAATTAATAAATGGATTAAGCTAGCAGAGGCTTGTATTAAAATAACAAATAAGAACCAGTAAAATGTCAAAATTATCTACAAATAAGATTTGTGTTAAATCACCTGCAAAGATAAATCTCCATCTTGAAATTATCGGAAAAAGAGAGGACGGATATCATGAATTAGCGATGATAATGCAGAACATTGATTTGTCTGACTATATAGAATTTGAGAATAATCAAATTGGCGAAATTAATTTAAAGTCTGATAGCAAATATCTAAGTTTAGATGAAGATAACTTAATAATAAAAGCCGCGAATTATATAAAGGACATAACAAATAATAAAGAATTAGGGGCTAATATATTTTTAAAAAAGAATATTCCTATCGGTGCTGGTTTAGCTGGTGGTTCTAGTAATGCAGCTGCAACATTAGTTGGACTTAATAAATTATGGGATTTAGAGCTTGATTACGAAACTATTTTTTTACTTTCGTCAAAACTTGGGTCAGATGTACCTTTTTTTATAAAAGGAGGATGCCAATTTTGTTTTGGAAGGGGAGAAATTCTTGAGAAATATAGTTCTAATTTTGACTTTGGGGTAATTCTTTTAAAAAACCCAAATATTTCAATTTCAACTTTTGATACTTATAAAAAATATAGTCATGAATTTTGTCCAAATAATTATACTGAAACTGAGAAAACAAATAAAATAAGAAATGATTTAAGAGTAAACGGATTAAACGATTTTAAATTATCAGATCAAAGGATAAATGTAAAAAATGATTTACAAGTTATTGTTGAGAGAGAAAATTATTCTGTAAAGAAAGCATTATATCTACTATCAAATTTGCAAAATTGTTTTGCATTCTCAATGAGTGGATCTGGTCCAACATGTTTTGCTCTCTTTAAAGATATAAATATTGCTACTGAAGTTTTTGAACAAAATCATAAAATGTTTAATAATAATGGATATGAAGCGTGGGTTTGTAAAGTAATTAATAGCGGTATTACCTTTTTTTAAAATAAATCCTTAATTTCTAATAAAAATGAATAATGATAAAACTTCAATTAATAAAATAAATAATGAAACTCAAAATACACCTGAAAAAGGTCCCTTAAGTTTTTTAACTGGTTCATTAACAAGTTTTTTACTTTGTATAATTTCCTATTTTATAAGTAATAACATTGTAATTTACTTTTCACTACATAAACCATCAAACTCAACTGAAATTGTCCAAAGTATATCTTCTAGTATTAATACATTAATTATTGGATTGTCTTTCTTACTAACTTTTTCCTTTGCGTTTATAGGATTAGGTCTTTTTATTGTATTTATTCGAAGTTTTTTGATAAAAAAAAATTGAAATCCTAATATTATTAAAAAAACTATTACTTTTTGAATGTCTTCACATGACTTAGGCCTGTTAATACTTTTGCTCTCTCCAGGTATGATTTTGTCAATATTACTACTTATAACTTTTGCCGAAGGAGGCTAATTTAACCTTGATGGTATAAATTTATATGTATGATAAATTAGGAAATTACTAGTGGCTAGTACTTTATTATTTAATGCTTTAAAAGAAGCAATTGATGAAGAGATGGCAAATGATGTAAACGTTTGCATTATGGGAGAGGATGTTGGTCAATATGGTGGTTCTTATAAGGTCACTAAGGATCTATATGAAAAATATGGAGAATTAAGAGTTTTAGATACCCCAATTGCCGAAAATAGTTTTACTGGTATGGCTGTTGGTGCTGCTATGACAGGTTTAAGACCGATAGTTGAAGGTATGAATATGGGATTTTTACTATTAGCCTTTAATCAAATTTCCAACAACATGGGTATGCTCAGATATACGAGTGGCGGTAACTATAAAATTCCCGCAGTTGTTCGTGGTCCTGGTGGTGTAGGTAGACAACTAGGTGCTGAACATAGTCAAAGACTAGAGGCTTATTTTCATGCAGTTCCTGGGATTAAGATTGTTGCTTGTAGTACTCCAACTAATGCAAAGGGATTAATGAAAGCAGCTATAAGAGACAATAACCCTGTTCTATTTTTTGAACATGTCCTTTTATATAATTTATCTGAGGAATTGCCTGTCGGAGATTATATCTGTTCTTTAGATCAAGCTGATTTAGTCAAAGAGGGAAAAGATATTACTATATTGACTTATTCAAGAATGAGACATCATTGTTTAAAGGCTATTGAAGATTTAGATAAGAAAAATATTGACGTGGAGTTAATTGATCTTATTAGTTTAAAACCTTTTGATATGAAAACAATTTCAAAATCAATTAAAAAAACTAATAATGTAATTATTGTTGAGGAATGTATGAAGACTGGAGGTATAGGAGCAGAATTAATTGCTTTGATTACTGAAGAGTGTTTTGATGATCTTGATACTAGACCTATAAGATTATCTAGTCAGGATATACCAACTCCTTATAATGGAAATTTAGAAAATTTAACAATAATTCAACCACATCAAATAGTCGAAAAGGTCTTAGAAGTAATCAATGGGAATATTTAAGAAATGAAAAGAAGGCAAGGTTGGCTATTTTTTATTATTTTTCTACTGACTTTTTCTATTTATTTGTTAATTAATTTCCCCTTACAATTAGGTCTTGATTTAAAAGGAGGTTCTCAACTAACTCTTCAATTAGTTAAAGAAGAAGGGAAAGTTTCAAAAGAAGAATTAGAGGCTGTGAATGCAGTTTTAGATAAACGTGTGAATAATTTAGGAGTGGCAGAGTCTAATTTACAAACATTAGGACGTGATCAATTAATTTTGGAGTTACCGGGGGAACAAAACCCTTTGTCTGCTTCAAGAATATTAGGCAAAACTGCTTTATTAGAATTTAGAACTCAAAAAGAAAATACAAGTTCTCAATTAAAAAATCTGCAATTACAGAGATTAAAAATTAATGATTTAATTGAACAATTCAAAATTGGTGCTATACGAAACGAAGAGACGTCTTTACCTCTTATAGAAAATCTGAATGAGATTGAAAATGATATAAATTATTCTTCTAATAATCAGCAATTATTTGAGAGATTGGTTGAAACTAAAAAATATATAAGTAATGAAATTGCAAATTTATTTAATAAAACTGACTTATCAGGCAAGGATTTAATAAATGCTGGTAGAAGGCAAGAGCAAACTAATAATAATTGGGAGGTCTCATTATCCTTTAGTAATGATGGTGGTAAAAAGTTTGCTGAAATTACTAAATCTATTGCAGGTACGAATAAACTTTTGTCTATTGTTCTTGATGGAGAATCTATTAGCGAAGCTAGTGTTGGAAGCCAATTTATAAATACTGGTATTACCGGTGGAGCAGCAACGATAAGTGGAAATTTTTCAGCTGAAAACGCCAGGGAATTAGAAGTTCAACTTAAGGGTGGTTCTTTACCTTTACCTATTGAAATTGTTGAAACTAATACTATTGGTCCTTTACTTGGTTCAAAAAATATTGTTAAGAGTCTTTATGCTGCTATTTGTGGTTTGATATTAGTAGGAATATTTATGATTTTTAACTATAGAATTCTAGGTTTAGTTTCTGTTATTTCCTTGATTTTCTATGGTTTTTTTAATTTAGCTCTTTATTCTTTAATACCAGTGACATTAACATTACCTGGTATTGCTGGATTAATTTTAAGTATTGGTATGGCTGTTGATGCTAATGTCTTAATCTTTGAGAGAATTAGAGAGGAACTTATAAATGGAAATACTCTTATAAGATCAATTGATAGTGGTTTTCAAAGAGCTAATTCGTCTATTATCGATGGTCATATTACAACCTTTGTAAGTTGTTTTGTGTTGTTTTTATTAGGAACTAATTTTGTTAAGGGATTTGCTGCGACACTTGGTATAGGAGTTGTTATAAGTTTATTTACTTCTTTAAATTGTTCTAAAACCATTTTAAGATTTTTAACTACTTATCAATCTTTAAGACAAAAAAATCTTTATTTAAGTAAATTTAATCCCCTCTAATTTTAATTTATTAATTATCTAGTTCATGACATCATTTAGTTTCAATTTAATAAAAAATAAAAATAAAATATTTGGATTTTCATCTTTTCTTATATTGCTAAGTTTAATAGGAATTTTATATTCAACTTTTAACACTTCATTCAAAAAACCTATTAATCTTGGAATGGACTTTATTGGTGGTAATGAATTAAGAATTGAGAGGAGTTGTAAGGAGGAATGTGAAAATATTTCCCCTGATTTAGTTATTGATAAACTGAGAACTTTTTCAAATAATAAAAATCTTCTAAATAATATTAAATTACAAATTCAAAATAATAATAGTTTAATTTCTATTCGGACCCCTTATTTAACTATTGAAGAATCAAATGATTTGATTTCTAATGTTGATAAAATTTTAGGTCCTTTAAATTATGAAAGTAAAAACTCTAGAATAATAGGTCCAAAACTTGGCAAAAAACTTCTTACAAATTGTGCCACCTCCTTATTAGTTTCTTTATTTGCAATATCTTTATATATCTCTATTCGATTTGATAAGAAATATGCATTGTTTGCTTTATTAGCTTTATTCCATGATTTATTTATTGTTTTTGGTATTTTTTCTTGGTTAGGTGTCCTATTGTCTATTGAGGTAAATAGTTTGTTTGCCGTTTCTTTATTAACAATAGCTGGCTATTCAGTAAATGATACAGTTGTTATTTTTGATAGGATTAGAGAAAATTTAGATAGAAATTCAGATAATTATAATAAAACAATCCAAATTTCTGTTAATGAATCTTTTCGAAGAACGTTTTTTACTAGTATTACAACATTAATACCTCTACTAACACTAATAATTTTTGGTTCATATTCGCTATTTTGGTTTTCTGTATCTTTGACTCTAGGAATTATAATTGGTAGTTATTCAAGTATATTACTAGCACCTACATTTCTAATTAAAGATTAAAATAAGGGAGTAATTTAATGAAAATAAATTACTATTTAATTCTTCTATTTTCTTTAGTATTAATTGATTTATCTACAGAATTAAGAATACTAATAGATCATTTTACATTTAATTCCTTATATTTTGCATTGTCTAAACATCCTCTTTCCTTCTTTATACTTTTTTCTTATCCATATTTGTATAGGAAATTAACTAAATAAAAATCTTTAATTATCATTAATTAGCTCTTTAATTAATACTTGTGTTACTACTACAATTGGCAAAGATAATACTAATCCTAAAGGACCAAAGATGAAAGTAAATCCAAATTGAGATATTAATGTTAATCCCGGAAGTAAATTTGTTTTTTTCTTCAAAATAGAGGGCATTATTAAATAACTCTCTATATTTTGAATGATGATATAAGCCCCAAAAACAGCTACTGGTTTCCAAAAGTTATCTAAAAGTGCAATTGAGATAGGGAATATTCCACTTAAAACTGGTCCGATGTTTGGAATTATGTTTAAGATCATCGCTATAATTGCATTTGAAACTACATATTTAACATCTAAAATTGATAAAACTACTAAAGATAATAAACCTACTGATATTGAACTTATCACTATAGAAAAAGTCCAATTTGTTAATGCAATATTACACTTATCTAATATAATCCTGAATTTATTTCGATAAACTTTAGGAACTATAAGAAGTACTCCCTCTTTATAAGATTTTGGTTCAATGGATATCATAAAACTTACAATTAATACAAATATTACTCTTATAAATCCAGATCCGAGGTTCCCAGCTAAATTAATTATATTTACAAAACTTTCTTGAATTGCTTTGGCAATAGTAGCACCATCTGGAATTGGAACTACATTATTAACAAGGTCGAAAATGTTTACTATCCTTTCAGATTCTTTACCATAAAGTAAATCGTTAAATTTATTTAGGTTAGAGTTGATCAATTCATTAACTCTTGATAATCCATTTGGAATATCTATTAATATTTCGTTAAATTCTCTTATGAATGGGGGTAATACAATGATAGAAATAGCAAATATCATGAATGATATGCCTGCTAGAACAATCAATAAGGAAACAAATCTTGGTAATTTGAAAATGTTTTGTATTTGATTACATAAATTACTAACTACATTTGATATTACTAATGAACAAACTATTAAAAGAATGAAATCCCTCAAGGTCCATACTATTAAAAAGCTTATTATTACAACAGAAAATTTAAAATATAATGAGCGATTCAATTTTTATAATCTATTTACTTCTTCTCAGAGTATCCTAATCCATTTGATTTGGCATAACTATTAGCAAACCTCATAAATCTATCAAAATCAGATTTGGTTTTCCATATATAGGTTCCCTCTAAAAACATTGGTTCACCATCAACAAATTTGACTTTAACTTCTCTGGTTAAAATTTCTCCTTCTGAGTCAATCATTCTCATTCCAGTAATTTCACCATCTGTAATTGAAGATAATGCTTGAGGTTTTTCGAATATAAATATTGCTTGTCCAGTAGTACCATCATTACCTCTTGTTAATCTAATTTCTGGAACAACTGGTTCATCAGTTCCTTCATAAAATTGAATTTTTGCTAAGTTATTTTCTGCCATAATAATTTAAAAGTTAATTTTATATTGTAGATAATAAAAGCATATTTCGTTAAAATTTATGATTTCATATATTCTTTTATTAATCTCAATGTTGTTTGATCGTCAAAGATATCTGTCATATCTAATGTTTTAATATTATTCTCCCCTGTTTTTTCATACTCATAACACTTATCATAATATTCTAAAACAGACTTACAAACGGATTTCCAATCTTTATTTTTAATTGACTCGACAGCAATTGTTGTTTTTTGTGGACCTAATCTTTTCTTTATTCTTAAAACAGCTTCTATAAGATCTTTTTCTTCAAAAATACTATATGTTTTAATTAATTCCTCTAAACGATTTGATTCACTTTTTTTTATTTCAACTCTCTCTGCTGTTTTCATTTGACTAAAAAACTCATGAGGTATTTTACATTTTCCAATATTTGCACTTTCAGCTTCGACGAATATTTTCTTGTTTTTTATAAAACCTTTTAACTCCTCTGCAATGGTATTTTCAAATTGTTCATTTGAAGGTTGTGCCTTCATACCTAGTCCGCCAAAAGTGCTTCCTCTATGGCTAGCTAAACCCTCTAAATCAATTATCTGATAATTATTATCACGAAGTAATTTCAATATTTTGGTTTTGCCAGTTCCAGTTTTTCCTCCCATAACAACTATTTTCCATTTTTTATTAAAGCTATCCAAAGTCCATTTTCTGTAGCTTTTATAGCCATTTTTTAACGTAACACTTCTATGATTGTATTTTTCTAAAAGCCAGCATATACTTTGAGATCTCATTCCACCTCTGGCACAGTAGATTTTTATAGTAGGATCACTCAATTGTGAATTATGACTTGTCAATTTATGATCATTTATTACTTTAAATAACTTATTAATAATATTTTCAATATTTATGGCTAAAAATTCCAAACCTTTTATTACTGCTTCTTCTCTTCCGTAATTTTTATATACAGTCCCTACTATTGATCTCTCTTCATTATCAAATAACGGAATATTTATAGAATTTGGCATATGTCCTTTATAATATTCTCCTGGACTCCTAACATCAATAAGTGGGCCGTTGAACTTCCTGAATTTCTCTAGTTCTTCTTTTCTGGAGTTCATGGATAGTTTTAAAAATTAGATGGATTTATTAGAAATGACAAACAAAGATCAAGAAGACCATTATAAGAGTACATTAAATTTAGTTAATATTTTTGTTAAATCAAATCAACGGAAAAGAATAAATTTATTATCTGATATTGAATCGGATGTCGAAAATATATTTTTGATTGGAAAGAAAATATTTGATGATTTTGATCAGAATGGAGATGATTGGGCTGCTGGTTGGTTATTACAAGTATTAAAAAAACATAAACCAATTTTTTTTAATGATAAAAAATACAATAATTGGTTTTTTACTTCTTCAGATGAAAATATTAACTATGAAGAATTACAGTTGAGGTTATTAGAACAAAACTTTGAAGATGCTGATAGATTAACTAGTTCATATTTAAGAAAACTAGCTGGTAAGCTTGCTGAAAATCGTGGTTATGTTTTTTATAGTGAGGTCAATAATATATCAGGCACTGATCTTCAAACGATAGATAGATTATGGACTATTTATTCAAATGGCAGGTTTGGTTTTTCTAAACAAGCTAAACTTCTTAATTCGGTTGGGAAAAGATATGAATTATTATGGCCAAAAATAGGATGGAAAAAAGATGGATATTGGACTAGATATCCAAGTTCATTTATTTGGTCATTAGAGGCCCCTGAAGGTCACATGCCATTAATCAATCAACTCAGAGGAGTAAGACTTATGGATTCTATTCTCAGACATCCAGCAATTTCATTGAGGCATAATAATATTCTTTGATCTACAGCTATTTGATAAGTTAAAATATTTTTATTATAGATATAAAGTTATGTCCTTTTTTCAGGGCAAAATTCTTTTAAATTTTATTATTGATTTAATTAACAGACCAGCAATTAACTGGTCTATTTTTGAATTAAATTCCTCACTTCAGCTAAATGATTTTGTTGATTTATTGTTAGAACCGTTAAATACTTCGCAATACAGCTATAACATAAAACTAGGTTTACATGAAGCACTTATAAATGCCGTTACGCATGGCAATAAACTAGACCCTAATAAATCAATAAGAGTTCGAAGAATCATTACTCCTAACTGGTGTGTATGGCAAATTCAAGATCAAGGTAATGGTTTAGAAATAAAAAAAAGATTATATAAATTACCTGAAAAAATAACTTCATTAAATGGGCGGGGTCTTTATATAATAAATGAGTGTTTTGATGATATTAGATGGAGTAACAAGGGTAATCGGCTCCAATTAGCCTTAAAAAGATGAATGTTTACTTGGACATGGATTGTCTACATTAATTCCTTTTAACCATTTTATACTTTCTTCCAAATAATTTATAGTATCCTCCTCATTCTCTGAAATTAGTAATTGGCATAATGCGGCTGATATAAGTTCTGCAGATCTATTTAATTTTTTTCCCTTTAGTTTGTGCCAATCTAAGTGATCAATTTTTAACTTATTATTCAGTTTTTGGGCAAGTTGAATAGTATCTTCATCCGAGTTATTCATAGTATTAATTTGTTGTTTCTTTATTTTATAGCTGACCATACTTTAGTCATGAAAAATGAATTTGATTTTATTTTATTAAAACCTATATCTTTTATTTTAGAAGTTATATCTTCTTTGATGTAATCACAATAAAAGGGTTCATGGAATGATTTATAAAAATTTTCCATAATCTGAATAAAATCAGGGGAATCATTCTCTTGTATTGAATCAGCAAGAATTAATATTCCATCTGGTTCAAGTACTCTAAAGAATTCTTTTAAGACATTTTCTCTTACTGTTCTAGGTAATTCATGGAATAAATAAACACATGTAATTCCTTGAATACTATTATCTTCAAATGGTAAATTTTCAGCATTACCTTTAATTAATTCTATTAAATCACCATTTAAATTTGAAATAAATCTACTAGCTTCTTTTAAGTATGATCCAGACAAGTCAAGTCCTATAATTTTTTCTTTGGCAAATGCACCTCTTAGCTGTTTAAGTGTTCTCCCAGAACCTGTAGCAACATCAAGAATTTTTAATGAACTTTTTTTTCTATTACTAAAATTATTTAATCCTTCTTTAAGGGGTTTAATTATTCTTCTTCTCATGGCATCGGCACTTCCATTAAAAAGAATTTCTACTTGTAAATCATAAATACTCGCCGAAAAATCAGAAAGATAACCATCTGTCTGATGGTGAAAATTTCTTAAGTAATACTTTGGGTAGTTTTCATTCTCTATATTTTTAGGGAGATCTTTATAATTTTGTTTTCTTCTTCGGTCCCATGTGTTTGGCATGTCCAGCCAGATTTTCGGATATTGGGTTAAATATCTCAGCCAAGGTTCATCAAATAATAATTTCTGAGGATATATATTTTTTTCCGCATCATTCCAATCCTCTTCTCTAAGACGATCCATTGAATTTTGGATATCGACCAAGAGCTTTTTATCTATTTTAAATTCACCAAGCTTATTATCCGGGAGTACGAAATTCATGATCCTTGTACTTAATTCTTTATGAGCTAATCCAGCAATACTTTTCCCTTGTTGAAGTGTTTTATATGCAATTTTTGAAAATTGTTCTTTTACCATTTTTTATTGTTACCTGAATATATTCCAACAAAAAAAAAATCAATCCGAGAATTATTTGTGATAATTCTCAAAAAGATCTTTTGAAATTTTTAAATTTCTTACTTTAACTTAAGCGTCATAGTACATAAAAAATTCATGAGGGTGAGGCCTCTGCCTTAATTGTTGAACCTCCTCATACTTCATATCGATAAAATTATCAATGAAATCTTCTGTGAATACTCCTCCCGCTAATAAATAATCTTTATCTGCTTTAAGTGCATTTAGTGAATCGTTTAGAGATGACGGAACTGTGTCTATTTTTGATAGCTCTTCTGCTGGTAATTCAAATAAGTCAACATCAACTCCATCACCAGGATCAATTTGATTCTTAATCCCATCAATACCAGCTAGCATCATTACAGAAAATGCTAAATAAGGGTTGGCAAGTGCATCACCTGATCTAAATTCTAATCTTTTAGCTTTTGGATTAGGTCCAGTTAAAGGGATTCTTACAGCTGCTGATCTATTACCCTCTGAGTAAACTAGATTTACCGGAGCTTCAAAACCTGGCACTAGTCTTTTATAGCTATTAGTTGTTGGATTAGTAAATGCAAGGAATGATGGAGCGTGTTTTAATATACCTCCGATATACCACCTTGCTGTCTGAGATAGATTTGCATATGATCCTTCGCCATAAAATAGAGGTTGACCACTTTTCCATAAACTCTGATGAACATGCATGCCTGTCCCATTATCGTTGAATACAGGTTTAGGCATAAATGTCGCTGTTTTCCCATATTTTTTGGCTACGTTTCTTACAACATATTTGTATGTCATAACACTATCAGCGGAGCTAATTAAGGAATCAAATTTTATACCAAGTTCATGTTGTCCTGCTCCAGCAACTTCATGGTGATGCTTCTCAGTGGGGATTCCTAATTCAGCCATTTGCAATAACATTTCAGACCTTATGTCTTGAGCTGTGTCATTAGGAGCAACTGGGAAATAGCCCTCTTTGTATTGAATTTTATAACCTAGGTTTCCACCTTCTTCTGTTCGACCAGTATTCCAGGGAGCTTCAATAGTATCTACACTATAAAAACTACTACCTTCTTTAGAGTCATATCTAACATCATCGAATAAAAAGAATTCTGGCTCTGGTCCAAAAAAAGCAGTATCTGCTATACCTGTGGAATCTAGATATTTTAATGCCTTTTGAGCTAATGATCTTGGGCACCTATCATAGGGTTCTCCACTTCTTGGCTCTTGAATAGAGCAAATCATGCTTAAGGTTTTGTGTTTATAAAAAGGATCGATCCATGCGGTACTTGAATCAGGAACCATAGACATGTCAGATGCGTTAATAGCTTTCCAACCTCTTATGGAAGATCCATCAAAAGCAAGACCTTCAGTGAATGATTCTTCCTCAATCATGTCAGACGTCAAGGTTAAATGTTGCCATTTACCATGAATGTCAGTGAACTTTAGATCGATGAGTTCAATTCCTTCATCCTTAATCTGACTTAAAACGTCTTGGGGAGACTTGGCCATTTCTTTGTTTATACCTCCAATAAAATTAATAACTTGACGTATCTAATTATGTATCAAAGGTAACTTTTTTCAACACTTGCTGGGTTCTTTGAGTATTTCAAGTTAAATGTTTAACAATTGTTAACTAAAATATTTAAATTGGGTGAATTTCTTTAAAGATTCTTCGCTTTAGTAGATAAATTAGTTTAATTTAAAAGTAATGCTTTAAAAGTTTTTGACCGAAACAAAACTCATTTCAACTTTAAATGAAGAGAACTTACCTCATCTCGCTAAAACTTATGTTCCCTCAAGACTTTTATTAGGACCTGGTCCTTCAAATGCTCATCCCGAAGTCCTTAACGCATTAGCGCTTAATCCAATAGGACATTTAGATGAGGCATATATAGAGTTAATGTCCGACGTACAAACATTACTTAGATATACATGGCAATGTAATAATCGAGTAACTTTACCCATGAGTGGTACAGGTAGCGCAGCAATGGAAGCATCTATAGCTAATTTTATAGAGCCTGGAGAAAAAATTCTAATTGCAAAAAAAGGATATTTTGGGGATCGATTAGTTGATATGGCATCGAGGTATAAAGCTGAAGTACTAGTTATGGAAAAAGAATGGGGAGAAGCGTTCACTTTTGAAGAAATAAAATATGAAATAGAAACTAATAAACCAGCAATATTTGCTATTGTTCACGCTGAGACTTCCACCGGTGTATTACAACCTCTTGAAGGGATAGGTGATTTATGCAGAAAGAATAATTGTTTGTTTTTAGTTGATGCTGTCACATCATTAGGTGCTTTAGAACTTTTTATAGATGATTGGAAAATTGATCTTGCTTATAGTTGTAGCCAAAAAGGTCTAAGCTGCCCCCCTGGGCTTAGTCCTTTCACAATGAACAAACGTGCCGAAGATAAACTTAGTGCGAGAACTTCTAAAGTTCCAAATTGGTACTTAGATTTATCGTTATTGAATAGATATTGGGGATCTGATCGGGTTTATCATCATACGGCTCCAGTGAATATGAATTTTGCAATAAGAGAGGGTTTGCGGTTGATAGCAAATGAAGGCTTAGAAAATATTTGGAGACGGCACAATTCTAATGCAATTAAATTATGGAAGGGATTAGAAACTCTTGGTATGGAGTTACATGTTTCTAGTGAATTTAGATTACCTACTTTGACAACAGTGAAAATTCCTCCTGCAGTGGATGGCGACGCATTTAGAAATCATCTTTTGAAAAAATTTGGTATTGAAATAGGGAATGGACTAGGTGCATTGTCTGGCAAGGTTTGGCGTATTGGATTAATGGGATTTAACTCTAGTGAAGAAAATGTTGATCGATTATTAAATTTATTTGATACGGAATTAAAGAAATTTTCTATTTTTGATTCCTCATCTTTTTAAACCATAACTTAATTTTATTTTTACAATTCTGACTTAAAATCCCTCCTACTACTTTCATTTTATGATGTGCGCTTTTATGCTTCGATAAATCAATCGTTCCTCCGAATCCGCCTCTTTTATAATCTTTTGTACCATATATCACTTGGCCCATTCTTGCTTGAACTAATGCAGCAGCACACATTGTACAAGGCTCTAAATTTACAATTATGCTGCATTCATTAAATCGCCAATCACTTTTAATCCATGCAGCTTGTCTAAGTGCTATCAATTCTGCATGTCCTAATGGGTCATTATTAAGTTCTCTTTTATTACTTCCTCTCCCAATACATCTTCCTTTCTCATCTATTATTACGGCTGTAATTGGTAATTCAACCTTTCCTACTTCATCTGATCTTCGTAAAATGAATTTCATCCATTTATGATAATCTAAGTGTTTGATTTTTTTATGCCGATTTATAGTTGTTTGTTTCATTTTATCAATTACGTTTTTTTATAAACATTTTAAGTAACTTAGTTAATAATTATTTTAAAGAATGACTTCAGATTCAATTAATAAACACAAAAATCTATTTCCGACATCGACAGGAAGTAATGATAATTTGCTTTTACTTCTCAATAGAACTTCTGAAATAATATGTAAATGGTTCTCAGATGCAGACAAATTAGGTCCTATACCAATCGAAAGTAACTTTGAATGTTCAGTTCCAGAGGAATATGGAAAGTCTGTTGATGTTTTATTCTCTGAGATTGAAAGTCTTATTTATAGTTCTTTTAATCCAGTACATGTGGGTTCCCTTGCTCATCTAGACCCTCCACCATTAATTATTTCTATTTTGGGTGATTTAGTTGCTGCTGGCTTAAATAATAATCTTCTTGCACATGAATTATCACCAAGTGTTTCTCTTCTTGAGGAATCAATTTGTAAGTGGTTTTCAAGAATACTTGGTTTTACCGATTTAGCAGGTGGCGTTGCAGCAAGTGGAGGGACTTTAAGTAATTTAAATGCATTAGTTGCAGCAAGAAATCATGCCGGACTTGAAACTGATCCAAAGGCAGTTTATTTGATTAGCGAAGATGCTCATTCATCATTTATAAAATGTACTCGAATTATGGGTCTTGAAAAAAATAATTTAATTAAAGTCAAAACAGATAAAGATGGTTGTATGGATATTATTGAGCTTAAAAAGACTATTGATAAATGTTCCAATGAAGGCAAAAGGATATTTGCTATTGTTGCTACTCTTGGCACAACAGTGCGTGGAGCAATAGATCCAATCGAAAATATTTGTAATATTTGTAATGAAAAAAAAATTTGGCTACATATTGATGGATCTATAGGAGGTATCTTTTCAATTACTAATTTACCGATTAATGGAATTAATAATGTAAATCTCGCTAATTCAATAACTATAAATCCACAGAAAATTCTTGGTATTACAAAAACTTCATCCCTATTAATAGTTTCAAATATTGAAATTCTTAAAAATACATTTTCGACAGGCTTACCTTATGTTTCTACGGAAAACAACTTTTTAAATAGAGGTGAACTAGGAGTACAAGGTTCTAGACCCGCCGAAATTATCAAACTATGGTTAGGATTACGATTTTTGGGTATGCATGGAATAGAGGATGTCTTAAATTCATCTATTGAGAAAAGAATATTCTTCGAAAATAATTTAGATACAGAGAAATATGATTTATATACTGGTCCTTTGCATATAATTTCCTTTTTACCAAAGGGAATGAATAAAAATGAATCAGATTTATGGACCTTAAATAAAAGATTAAATCTTATGAAAGAGAACTTTATGATTTCTAGGCCTCTATTTAAAAATAGATATTATTTAAGAGCCGTTTTTGGAAATTACAATACAAGTGAGTCTCATATTAAAGATCTTTTGAAATTACTAAATTAAATCTAATGAATATTAGTAGACCAAAATTAATAGCTATCATAACTGGGTTTATTTCAATTTTAATATGTATTTTATATTTACTATTAATTACTGTTTTTGACTTTAGATCTTTCTTAAATGATCAAATAACTAGTCATTCTGCAGAAATGGCGGCAATTTTTGTTGGGATCTTGCTTCGTCGTTAATTTTTATATTATTTATTGCTTCTTTAATGAAATTATTCAAAATATCTTCCCTTTTATTTAATTTGTAAATATCCTCAATTACTTCTTGCATCCCACCATCTCCCCAGTTTTTTCCATTATTAAAATATTTTTTTATTGATAAACCAACTATTTTTATTAACCAACATGAGGTTATCGACTGTAATGATTTTGAAATAAATATTGTTGTAAAATTTGAAGCTAATGCGTTTGTAATAACACTAAGTCCTCCTTTCAAAATACCAAGCTTTGCAAGAGTTGTTAATAATGATTTAGATAATATTACGGCTTCTTTTTTTGTGATATTAAAATCGTATATTTTTGCAATTTCAAGTATCATTTGAACGTTTACAGATGTTGTTGCTATAAAATCAACAACTGGCACAGGGTTTACAAGTATTGCCCCTCCGATAATCAAAGTATATTTATTTATTACTTTATTAGCACTTAAATTTCTTTGTTGAGATATTACTTTTTTGCTTATTAGTCCTAATTTATTACATCTTAATAGAATATTATCAGCTAGTAATTCTTCTCCATTTGCATCAAGTGTTTCTATTATCTCTCTAAATAGATGGTTTACATCAGTGGTTATTTTTGATGAGTCTAATAAATTATTTGCGAAGACTTTTGGAGAAGCAATAGTTTTTACTACAGATAGTTTAATTTGTTTTTTTGATGTTATTGAGATAATGTTTTCTCTAATAATATCATTTTGTTTTTCTGATCTTAAATCGCATTTATTTAAGACAATAATTATTTTCTTCTTCAAATTTGATAATTCTCTTAATAAATAGAGTTCATATTTATTGATATCTTGATCAATTACAAAAAGAATGAGATCAGATTTTGATGCCTCCATTATTGTGGAATCCTCCCTGCTTTGACCTTCTTTAGAAGCTTCAAATAACCCAGGAGTATCAATTATATTTATATTTCTTTTTAGGATTGGAATTCTGATTTTATAACTTGTTATATCTTTTGTAGTCCCAATTAATGGAGAAATCTTTCCAATTAAATTTTTCAATAAAGCTCTTGCTATGGAGGTTTTACCAGAGGATCCTGCACCAAATAATGTAACGTTATAGTCACCGTAATTGAACTGTTTTTCTAGCTTTATTTTTTCATATTTCAATAAATCTCTATATATTTTATTAGATATTTTTTTATTAATTTCATCTATTGCTTCAAGACTATTTTTAGCCGCTCCATATTTATTTCTAAAGGTAAAACCATTTTGTTTCTTAAAAATTATTTTATAAGCAACCTTTTTGAATAATCTTTTGTTATTAGAATATAAAAATACAATTAAAATAACAATGAATAAAATAGAATATAAATTAAATATATTTCTAAATAATGTTAATAACAGATAAAGAAATAATACATACAATAAATATTTATAGTTCTTAAAGAGAAATGGGTACATTACTATCGTTTATTTTTAATTAGTCCATATATAATAAATATAAGACCAATATTTATTGATATATCAGCAATATTAAATATAGGAAAATCTATAAAGTTTAAATTAATAAAATCTATAACATAACCCTTTGTAATTCTATCAATTCCGTTTCCTATTGTACCTGCTAAAATAAAGCTGTAACTGCATAACTCTAAATTACTTGTATTCTTTTTGTATAAAATAAAGTATATTAGAAAAAATGTTATTATTACACTTACCGTAGATAAAAAAATTCTATTACCACTCAAAATATTAAATGCTGCCCCATAATTTTTTACATAATCAATACTAAAGAATATAAGATTATTATTTATTAGTGATTCATGATTTATATTAATTATATCTTTTGTGAATTGATCAGATAATATAATTAATACAGATAATAAGATAAAATAAAATCTATTACTCTTCATATTTATTATCATCTTTGATATCTTTTATTATTTATACTTTTAATAAATAAAGTAATTGGTATTATCATTAATAAATGATATCCAAATTTACCTATCGAATATTTGGAGATATTATACAATAGTATTTCTGATTGATTAAAAAATATTACTTGAAAGCAATTATAAATTATTCCTATAAAGTGCATACTCGCTATTCCAAATATTCCGTATTTTATGACCTCATAATAATTAATCATCTGATTTCTTTTATTTAAATTATCTATTATTTTTATTAATGGATACATTCCTAATAAGTAGCCAAAATTTGGAGTTAATAAATATCCTAATGAACCTCCTTGGTGAAATACTGGAATAAAAAATAGACCAATTATTAAATAGATACTAAATGCTTTAATTACTATCTTACCGTTAAATATTAAGGTAATTATTACGATAGAAGGTAGTTGCCATGTGATAGGTATCTCAAATGTTCTAATAAAGTTATTAGTAAAAGGTATTGAGATAAAAACAGGAATAAATGTAGATATTATTATTATCTGAAGACTTATAAAAACCTCAATAAGTTTATTAAATTTAAGCATAAACAAAGAAAGATTTACAAACTTCTTAGAGCAACAATTGGATCTAATTGTGAGGCTCTTTTTGCTGGTAATACTCCAAAAATTAATCCTATTGAACCTGAAATAATCATTGTTGATAGGGTTGTTGTTAGTCCCACCGAAGCTGGTAAAGGAGTTATAACCCCGAGAAGAAATACTCCTGTCAAACCGGTTGTTGTTCCAACCAAACCTCCGATAGTTGATAAAATTAAAGCCTCAAATAAAAATTGGATAAGAATATCGGATTGTTTTGCTCCTATTGCTTTCCTCAAACCAATCTCTTCAGTTCTTTCACTTACAGAAACAAGCATTATATTCATTATTCCTATACCTCCAACAATAAGAGATACAGCACCTATCCCCGCCAATAAAAAAGTAAGACCACTTGTTATGTTCGTTACGATGTTCAGGGCATCTTCTTGAGATCTAACTGCAAAATCATCGTCTCTTATAATGTTATGTCTTTGACGTAATAAATTTGTAATTTGGAACTTTGCAGCACTAGTTTTATTTTTATTAATCGCTTCTACACTTATAAAACTTAAACTAACTCCATAGGTGGGATCTTTACCACTAATTCTATTCACCATAGTAGTTATAGGTATGTATGCATTTTTATCTTGATTACTACCAAAAACAGCTCCTTTGGGTTTTAGTATTCCAATTATTTCATAGGTGTGATCTTTAATTCGGATTTTTTCTCCAATAACAGAGTTACCCTTAAAAAAGTCTGCTTTGAGATCTGGCCCAATTACTACAAAACTTCTAGCTGCATTTACGTCACTTTGGGAAATGAATCTTCCTTCATCTACCTCAAAACTTCTTACATCAAGAAATTCAGGAGTAATCCCAGCAATTGAAATATTTAAACTTTTTGAATTTGATTGAACAATTTCATTCGCAGAGATTTGTGGGGCAACTTTTTTTACACTCGGTACTTGATTATTTATTGCAATTGAATCTTCTAAGACAAGATTTTTTGGAAAGGATATACCTCTTCTTCTGGTATCATTATTTCCCGGAACAATAAATAATACATTTGCTCCTAAATTGCTTAATTGATTTTTGGCAAGAGTTTGAGCTCCTCTCCCAAGTCCAACAAGTGTTATTACAGATGCATTTCCTATAATGATTCCAAGCATAGTAAGAGAGCTTCTTAATTTGTTTGAAACTAAAGTCTTACCAGCCATATTAAAGGCTTCTTTTAAAGATATATTCCTAGACATATTTATATTTATCTAGAGATTCTTCATTGTCTTCTATTTGCCCCACATAAACAACTCCTTCATTGAGCTGTAATGTTATTAAATCACCGTTTGAAACATGATTGTCAATAGTAGATAAATTACAAATAGTTGATATTTTAATATTATTTTTTTTAAATATTTTATAGCATTCATCAACATTTTCATCCGTAACTATTCCTGTAATTTCTTTAGAGTAAGGTAATTCCATTAAAATGCTTTTTGGTACAAATATAATTTCACCAGGAGATATTAACGATAAATCAAGATTAGTCTTTATATTTCTTGCTTTTCCAGTTACACCTACCTCCCCTATGGATATTCCTCGTGTCACAACTTTTCTTACTAAACCAACTTTTATTAAATCAGTAGAACCACTTATTCCTGTTAATGTTCCAGCAGTCTGAACTACTAAGTCACCTTGCTTAAGAATACCCATTTCTTGTGCTATCTGCATTGCAACACTGAATGTTTTTGCAGTTCTATCGTCATTTTTGACTAATAGAGGAGTCACTCCCCATACTAGTTGTAATCTTCTTGCAACACTTCTCTCTGTGGTGGTAGCAAGAATAGGAGTAGGAGGTCTGAATTTGCTTACATTTCGTGCTGTAGAACCTGATTTAGTTAAAGGTATTATTGCTCCAGCATCAAGTTGTCTAGCAATGTTACTGACCGCTGCGCTTATGGCATTTGGAATAGTACTAGGTAGGTGACTCTCAATTGCTTTTAGTGGATAATCACGTTCAATTCTTCTTGCAATTGTCGCCATAGTTTCAACAGCTTCTACAGGATAGTCACCCACAGCTGTTTCATTTGAAAGCATAACAGCATCAGTACCATCAAGAATTGCATTAGCCACATCACTTACCTCAGCTCGAGTTGGTCTAGGATTTGATGCCATGGAGTCAAGCATTTGTGTGGCTGTAATAATGGGAATACCAAGTGTATTTGCTTTTCTAATTAACTCTTTTTGTAAAAGAGGAACTTCTTCGGCTGGCATTTCAACTCCTAAGTCTCCTCGTGCAACCATAACGCCATCACACAAAGGTAATATTGTATCTATTTGATCTATTGCTTCAAATTTTTCAATTTTGGCTACAACAGGAATTGAATGCCCATTCTTATTTATTAAATTTTTTATTTCATTGATATCTGAGGGATTTCTTACAAAGCTAAGAGCTATCCAATCAACACCAGCAGTTAATCCAAATTCAAGATCTTCTATATCCTTATCGGTTAATGCTTTAACAGATAATTGTACATCTGGAAAGTTTACTCCTTTGTTGTTAGAAAGGACTCCTCCGACAGTTACTTTACACTTCAATAAATTATTTCTTAAGTCAACCTGCTCAACTATCATTTCAATTTTTCCATCATCTAATAATATTCTTTTGCCTGAAGTAACTTCCTGGGCAAGTTTGTTGTAGGTTACATTAGCAATATTTTGTGTACATTCAACTTCGTTGGAGGTCAATGAGAATTTATCTCCCTTTTTTACTTTTACAGGACCATCTTTAAATCTTCCTAATCTTATTTTTGGACCCTGAAGATCCTGAAGTATTCCGATATCTAGATCTAAGTTTTTAGAAACTTTTCTAATGGTTTCAATTCTTGCTTGATGATCTTGATGATCGCCATGAGAAAAATTTAATCGAAATGTTGTAACTCCAGCCTTTATAAGATCAGTAATAATTTCTTCAGATTGAGTAGCCGGACCAATTGTTGCCACAATTTTTGTTCTTCTTTTTAAATCAATATTCGACATATATAAATAATATTGCTAGATATAAGTAAATTTAACATACATAAAGTTAGTTATTTAATCTATGGATTTTAAAACTTATCAGAAGTTAGCTCGCTTAACAGCCCAATATCCAAATTTAGGCTCAAACAATATATATCCAACATTGGGATTAGTTGGCGAAGCTGGTGAAGTTGCAGAAAAAGTAAAAAAAGTAATTAGAGATAAAAAAGGTATATTTGACGATGAATCTAAAAAAGGGATAAAAAAAGAGTTGGGTGATGTTTTATGGTATATATCTAATCTTTGTAGTGAATTTGATTTTAAATTAGAAGATGTTGCGTTACAAAATTTAGAAAAATTGAAAATTAGAGCAGCTAAAGGTAAGATTTCTGGTTCCGGAGATGATCGTTAAAATTTAACCATATCCTAAGCTGGCATATTGAAGATTAGTAATTAGGTTTTGAATAACATTAAGGAGTAGAAAAGCTAACAATGAGGAAATGTCGAATCCACCAATAGGAGGGATTATTCCTCTAAATATATTTAAATATGGGTCTGTTATTGAAGTTAGTGCTGATAATATTCCATTACTCCAATCTATTCCAGGAAACCATGTAAGTAATATTCTAATGATCAAAATAAATGAATAAATTGATAAAGTTTGACCTAAAACAGCAAAAATCTCAGACAACATTATTCTTTAGTAGTTTAGTTAATTGTAACATTTACTTTTTCTTGCCGCCTATTTGCGATAAATATTCATTGCTTACAGCAAAAGTTTGAAAAAATTTTTCGGATAATGATAGCCAATAAGATCTCCCATCTTTTTGCTTCCTTTTAATAATAAATTTTTTATTTATTAATTCCTTTATATGGTCATAGGCGCCTGACCCTCTTAAAACTATAAGATCTGATTGGAGTATTTTTTTCTTAATTGCAATTGTTGCAAGTGTCCTTAATTCTGATGTTCTTAATTCAGATGGTAATAAATCCTCTACAAATTCATTTAATGATGATTTTAACTCTAGACAATAACTGTTATTTACTTCATTTAATTCAATTGCAGATTTTTTATTTGAGTATTTTTCCTTTATTTCTTTTAATGCTTTGTCAATAGAATTAATATCCGTATTTGAAATTTCCGAAAGAATTTTTTTTGATATAGGTCTACCTTTGAGATAAAGAACGGCCTCAACTTTTGTAACCAAATTTATATCGGTTAATTTATTAGTAATTAGATCAGTTTGATTAATTTTTTATTACCTAATTCTTACCCAAGTTACCTTATATTTAATCAGATGCACCAAGGAATAGTTTATATGTTTGATTATTAGTCTCATCCCAATATTTATATCCTAGGAATTCAACAAATTTATTCCAGTAATTGATTTCATCAATATCTATTAATACTCCTATAACAATTTTCCCTACATCAGATCCATGATTTCTATAGTGAAAGATACTTATTGTCCAATTAGATTTCATATTTTTTAGAAAATTTGTTAGTGCTCCTGGTCTTTCTGGAAATTCAAATCTATATAGCAATTCAACATGTTTTGATTTTTCTAATTCTATGAATTTTTGAGGTAATCGACCACCTACCATATGTCTTAGATGAGTTTTAGATAATTCATCATTACTGATGTCTATAAAAGGATAATTTGATTTTTTAAATTCTTGTAATAGTTCTTCTTTATCAGTTACTCCATTAACCTCAATACCTACGAAGATTTGAGCATTGATTGAATTGGACATCCTATAACTAAATTCAGTTAGATTTCTATTATTTAACAAACTACAAAAATTGATTAAGCTTCCTGCTTTTTCTGGTATTTCAACGGCAAACATTGCTTCTTTAGACTCTCCTAGAGCTGATCTTTCTGCTACAAACCTTAGCCTTTCGAAATTCATATTTGCCCCACATGCAATAGCAATCATATTTTTATTTGTGTAATTTGATTCAAATATATCCTTTTTCATTCCTGCGATAGAAAGAGCTCCAGCTGGTTCTAGGATTGATCTGGTATCTTCGAAAACATCCTTAATAGCAGCGCATATTTCATCTGTATTTACTGTTATCATTTTGTCGATATATTTTTTTCCAATTTCAAAATTTTTTTCCCCGACTTTTTTTACAGCTACGCCATCAGCAAATTGCCCAACTGATGCTAATTCTATTATTTTTGAATTTTTTAAGGATTTAGTCATCGCATCGGCATCTTCTGGCTCTACACCAATTATTTTTACTTGCGGCCAAATTTTCTTTATGTATATAGAAATACCAGCTATTAAACCTCCTCCCCCAACAGCAACATAAATTGCTTCTGGCGGTTTTATTACTTGTTGCTCAAGTTCAATTGCGATAGTACCTTGACCAGCTATTACATCAGGATCATCGAATGGATGAATAAAACATAAATTATTTTCTTCACTAAGGCGTAATGCCTCCCTATAAGTTTCATCATAATTATCACCAAATAATATTACAGTTGCTTTTAGATTTCTTACAGCATTTACTTTTACTAATGGTGTAGTTATTGGCATTAATATAGTAGCGTTACAATTTAATTTCAATGCACTAAGCGCGACTCCTTGAGCGTGATTTCCAGCACTTGAAGTTATGACACCATTAGCTAGTTGTGATTGTGGAATTTGCCTCATTTTATTAAAGGCACCTCTTATCTTAAAAGAAAATACATCTTGAAGATCTTCTCTTTTCAAATAAATATTATTTTTAAGTGCTTTACTTAAATTATTTGCTTTTTCTAAAGGTGTTTTTTTAGCTACTTCATAGACTTTAGCCTGAAGTATTTTTTTTAAATAATCTTCCATATATATATTTTTAGCATTAAATATTAATCTAATAAAACATTACATATTCTATTTCAAAAAAATTACTCATTTTGCACCTTAACGTTTTAGATTAGAAAAGTAAATATTTTTAAATAATGCTTTTAAGTGAGTTAAGCCATCCAAATCAATTACATGGTTTAACGGTATCACAATTAGAGGAAATTGCCTGTCAGATTAGAGAGAGACATTTAGAGGTAGTTTCAACAAGTGGAGGTCATCTAGGACCTGGACTAGGGGTAGTTGAATTAACACTTGCTTTATATCAAACATTAGATCTTGATTTTGATAAAGTTGTATGGGACGTTGGTCATCAGGCCTATCCTCATAAGTTAATTACTGGACGTTTCAATGAGTTTGATTCTTTACGTCAACAAAAGGGTATAGCTGGTTATCTAAAGCGTACTGAAAGTAAATTTGATCATTTTGGTGCAGGTCACGCAAGTACATCAATATCAGCTGCGTTGGGAATGGCAATTGCCAGAGATAGAAAAGGGGAGAATCATAAATGTGTTGCAGTTATAGGTGATGGAGCATTAACAGGTGGAATGGCTTTAGAAGCTATAAATCATGCGGGACATTTACCACATACTCCTTTAGTTGTTGTTCTGAATGATAATGATATGTCAATATCGCCACCTGTTGGAGCTCTTTCAACATATT
>QCUF01000010.1 GCA_003210825.1 Prochlorococcus sp. AG-676-P15-1
TTCTTGCCAATAAATATCTTTCTCGATTAATTTTCGTAATTCTTTTTCATTATTAGCATTAAAAATAGCAAATAAATATTTTGTACATTTAGTAGGTCCTAAAGTAATTAAAATATTTCTATCTTTTAAATCCTCAAGTCTATCAAGATGATTTTTGCGAAATGGTTCCCTTTTATTAATTGCATCATCACAATAGTGTCCAAATACTATAAATTTTTCCATCATTAAAAGATAACTAATTGAATAAATATATAATCAATAATTGCACAATTTACACACAAATTGCTATGTTAATTAAGAATAACTTTTTATTAATTTATTATGCTAAGTGGTAGCGATCTCCTTGCTAAAGTTAAAGAACTTGGTGATGTTAGTAAGTCAGATCTTGTTCGTTCATGTGGATATGTTTCCAAGAAAAAAAATGGAAGCGAACGTTTAAATTTCACTGCTTTTTATGAAGCACTTCTTGAAGCAAAAGGAGTTAACCTAGGTGACTCTGGAGTTGCGGGTATCGGAAAGGGTGGTAGAAAATTAAGTTATGTAGCGACAGTCCAGGGTAATGGTAATCTTTTGATTGGGAAAGCATATACAGCACTTTTAGACTTAAAAGCAGGTGATGAGTTTGAAATAAAGCTAGGGAGAAAACAAATAAGATTATTACCCTCAGAATAATTCTCATAAAATATTATTCTAATTATTAAGAATTAAAACCCCTTTTCATCAAGGGGTTTTTTATTAAAATATACATGCAAAATTAGTTTTTTAATTACATTTATTGATCAGCAGCTTTACGCATTTCTTCACAAAATTTACCAATTTGATTAACAACTTCCTTTTCATTACTATTAGAGATTCTTTTAACAAATGCACTTCCAATAATTACTCCATCTGCCCCCCATTTGCGAACTTTATTAACCTGTTCAGGGGAAGATATTCCAAAACCAACCGCTACAGGATTAATACTTATTTCTTTTAATTTAGTAATAAGATTCTCTACTCTATTTTCCATTTTGTTTCTCTCTCCTGTTACTCCTGTCACGCTTACTAAATAAGTAAAACCTTTTGTATTATTAGATATAATTTTCATTCTTTCAGCGGGAGTAGTAGGAGCAACTAATAATATCAAGTCTATAGAATAAGAACTAATTATTTCTGAAAATTTAAATGCTTCTTCCAAAGGAAGATCGGGAATTATTAATCCTGAAACTCCTACTTTAGATGCCAATTCACAAAAATTCTCAAGTCCAAAATTTAATACAGGATTAAAATAAGTGAAAAGTATTATTGGAATATGCAACTTATCTTTCAAAGTCTCTAATAATTGAATAACATTTTTCAATGTAGTTCCTGACTTTAATGCTCTAGAAGCTGATAATTGAATGATTGGGCCATCAGCAAGAGGGTCGCTATAAGGGATTCCTAATTCAATAAGATCCGCACCCTTTTCTTGCAACCTTAATAAAATCTCAGATGTAGTCTCAATATTAGGATCACCTGCCATTATGAAAGGCATCAATGCTAATTTATCGTTTTTCTTTAGTTCCAAAAACTTCTTATTTATTTTTGATAAAGTTTCATTCATAGGATTTTGTGTTTTCTTGTTTTCTTTCATGAACTTTTGAGATTTTTATTTGATAATTCTTAAGGAGTTTATGGATTTTTTTCTAAATCTTCCATTAGTTTTTCTTGCTCTTCTTTTGGTAATAAGTTAAATTTGGTCTCTAGTTTATCATTCACAATTTTTTCATACTCTTTTCTATAACGCTTCCTTTGTTCCATAAAAGTCATTTTTCCGTTTAAAACTCTAAGAACATAAGATGAAACCCAAGTTATCACAATCACAATCAAGATAAAGTTTGAAATAGTGCTAGCTGTAAAGTTATCAAGACCGAATTGTGGGGCCAATTTATAACTTAACAGTCCTAATAATGAGATTAATAAACCTATTTGTACTACCTTACCTTTAGTCAATTATTTAACCTTTGCTGTCTCCTCTTAATCTTAGATTTAAAAAAGGAGAAAATAAAATTAAACCTGGAAAAAAAAGGAATACTAATCCATAAACAATTAATCTCTCAAATTTGCCCATAACATTCCATCTATTATTCATCCAGTAAAAAAGTATTAACGGAATAACAACTAAATAAATAGAAATAATTCCAACATAGGCAACTAAAGTAGCAAATGAATTATTAAAAATACTTTCCATTTAAATTTCTGGTTTAATTAGTTAAAATTTAACAACTATTGAAAGTTATCGTAAGAACTAAAAATAAATAGTTTAAGAATGGGAGTGGGGGGACTTGAACCCCCACGAGCTAAAGCGCTCGACGGATTTTAAGTCCGGCGCGTCTACCAATTCCGCCACACTCCCAAAAGGAATTTGCGCTTTCCAATCGTAGCCGAAACCATCTCAATTAAACAAGAAAAATGCGAAAATTTACATTTTCTCGGGATCTTGAGATTAATTCATATCTTTAAATCATTAAATTAATCTTTTTTAAAAAAAATTAAACTCATATTTTCCTGTATTTAATACAATTTTTGATTTTTATTTAACTACTCCCTCTACTCGCCAATTTAAAGTTTCACCTCCATGAAATGGTTTTATTTGTCCAACAACCTTATTTTTCTCAATTACTTCAATAAATTCTGGAATTTCATTTGAATTGGATACCAATCTTATTTTTTCTTTATTAATAGGTAAATTATAAAAAGTAGGTCCATTTAAGCTGGCAAACTTTTCTAATTGATTTAGTGAATTTTCCTCCTCAAAAACTTTTAAATAACTTTCTATTGCTACTGGAGAATTAAAAATGCCTGCACAACCACAAAAAGCTTTCCACTGTCTTAAGTGAGGAGCAGAATCTGTACCCAAGAAAAAGCATTCTTTTCCACTAGTAGCAGCTTTCCTTAAAGCAATTCTATTATGTTCTCTCTTAGCGACTGGTAAGCAGTAAAAGTCACTATTAAGACCTCCAAAGAACATTGCATTCCTATTTATGTGTAAATGATGAGGAGTAATAGTAGCGCCTAAGTTATTACTCTGAACAAAATCAACTGCATGAGAGGTAGTTATATGTTCTAAAACAATCTTTAATTTTGGAAATTGATTTATTAAAGGTGAAAGTTCTTTATCTATAAAAACTTCTTCCCTGTCAAAAATATCTACTTCAGGATCAGTTACTTCTCCATGAATTAAAAGTGGCATTCCAAGTTCTTGCATAACTTCAAATATTCCATAAAGATTTTCTATTTTTTTAACTCCATGGCTTGAGTTTGTTGTTGCATTAGCAGGATACAATTTGGCAGCAAAGAAAACTTTTTTATTAAAGCCTTCTATTAATTCATTTTTATTTGTCTCATCCGTAAGATATATCGTCATTAATGGCTCAAAAGTGGAATTACCTGACAATGCTTCAGATATAGATTTCTTATAAGTAATACATTTTTCAATTGATGTTATTGGGTTTTTGGTGTTTGGCATCACAATGGCTCTTCCAAAGAATTCAGATGTAAACCTAATAATATTTTTTAAAACAATTCCTTCCCTTAAGTGTAAATGCCAATCATCAGGTTTGATTATAGTTAATTCTTTCAAAATTTTAATTATTTAATTAATCTTAACAGCAAATAAAAATTGACAACAGTTTTAAGATAGTTATTGAATAAATTAAAGATATAATCATCTAAATAAGTCTTTTAAATATGAGTGAATTTATATTGCCAATAATAGAGATTTTAATTGGAATAATATTACTTTTTGCAGGTGGAGAATTATTTATTCAAGGGGCAATTTCTTTATCATTAATATTAGGAATACCTCAAATAGTAATAGGATTAACTGTTGTTTCATTAGGTACAAGTTCTCCTGAATTATTAGTAAGTTTAAATTCAATCTTTAAAGGGAGTGACTCACTCGCTGCAAGCAATGTAATCGGAAGCAATATTTTTAATGTTCTTGTTGTCTTAGGAATAAGTTCATTAATTACCCCTTTAAAAGTAAAAAGTAGAATTGTCCGCAGAGATGTTCCTCTTTTAATAGCTATTTCATGTGCAGTCTGGGCAATGTCTTCAACTGGTCTTTTAACTTGGCAAGCAGGGATTTTTCTAATATTTTGTTTAACTTTAAATACTATTTGGGAAATAAATACAATTAAAGAAAATGAGGAAGATACTAAAAAAGCGGAGCCTGAGATTGAAGAATCTTCAGGCATTGAGAAAGGTAAATTTAATATTTTACTAAGATTAATATCTGGAATTTTTCTTCTAAGCTTTGGTTCAAATATTTTAGTAAATGGTTCTCAATCCTTAGCTACTCTATTAGGGGTAAATGAAATCATTATTGGTCTAACTATAGTTGCCACAGGAACCTCTCTACCAGAACTAGTTACTTCAATAATTGCAGCATTGAAAGGTAAAACAGATCTTGCAATTGGTAATGTTATTGGTAGCAATTTGCTGAATCAGCTTCTTATTCTTGGAAGTTGCAGTGTTTTTTCTGGATTAAAAGGTTTTACAATTGATCAAAGCCTAATAAAAGTTGACTTACCATTTATGGTTTTAACTACTTTTGCCTGCCTCCCAATCTTCTGGACCAAGGGTAAAATCACTAGAACTGAGGGTTTTATACTATTAAATCTATATATTTTCTACATCATTGATAAGATATTGTTCTTAAATGGATTTAACAATCTCTATGAATTTAGAGTTTTAATTTTTATTTATTTTGCATTTTTCACAGTATATCTTTTTGCCCAAGAAAGTCTAAAAATTTCTAGAAGATAATTTAATTACCCATACATAGTTACAAATTCCTCTGAGATAGTTGGATGTAACGCCATTGTAGTATCAAAATCCTTTTTAGTAACCCCTGCATTTAAAGAAACTGAGACCATTTGTATAATCTCAGAAGCTGCTTCTCCAAACATATGGCAGCCTAGGACCTTATCATCTTTTTTATGGACCACAAGTTTTAACATACATTTAAATTTGTTTTTTTTGAAGGTATTTGACATCGGAGTAAAATTACACTTAAAAACTTTAATATTTTCTTCCGAATAAGTTTCTTTTGCCTTTTCCTCACTAAGTCCAACTGTTGAAATTTCTGGGATAGTAAAAACTGCCTTAGGAATATTTTCATAATTAACTTTTCTTTTAAGATCAGCGAAAAAATTATCTGCAAAAACTCTCCCTTGCTCAATTGCTACTGGCGTTAAATTTGGTTTTTTTATTATATCTCCAATAGCAAATATATTAGAATTACTGGTCTGATTTAGTTCATTAACCTCTAAATATATTCCATCCATTTTTAGATTTAAAATATTTAGATTTAATCTTTTAAGAGCAGGCTCTCGTCCAGTTGCAAAAAGTATATTATTGGTTAACAATTTACTTCCTGATTCCAAAGTCGACTCTAAATCATCATTTATTTTTTTTATGGACTTTAATTGATTTTTAAATTTTAAATTTATACCCAAGGAAGTCATTGATTTTTCTAAACATTCTGACAAATCTTTATCAAAGCCATTTAATAAGTTCTTACCTCTAACTAATTGCGTAACTTCAGTGCCCAAGTTTTTGAAAATGGAAGAGAATTCACAGGCAATATAACCTCCTCCAACTATCAATAATTTTTTAGGAAAATTTTTTAATTCAAAAATATCATCGCTACTCCATGCTAAATCTTTTCCAGGAATATTTAATTTTTTTGGTTTACCACCAACTGAAATAAGAATATTTTTAGCACTTAATTCTCTTAAAATATTTTTTGTTTTTGGACAAACTACTTCTATTGTATTTTGATTTAAAAATCTTCCAAGGCCCTCAAAAACTTTAACGTTTAATTTTTTTAAAGAATTTGAATGTAAGATACTTAATCTAGAAACTTCTTCTCTAACATTATTTAGTAAGATATTAGAATTAAAAGTAATTTCTTTGCTTATTAATCCATACCCTTCAGAAGAAACCATATTCCTTCTATTATTAGCAGCATAAACCATCAGTTTTTTTGGCACACAACCTCGAATAACGCAGGTCCCACCAATCTTATTTACTTCTATTATTGCAACTTTTGCACCATAACTCGCAGCTCGTTTTGCAGCAGCCAATCCACCCGAACCTGCACCCAGAACAATTAAGTCAAATTCAAATTCCAAAATTTTTTAAATCATTTATTATATCCTAGAATATAAGGCTTAATTTCAATAAATGAATAACATCTTGAGTTGGGCCGATTTAGGTAAATTCGAAATTGATGATATCGATAGAGTTAATGGGATAAATAATTCTTATTCAAACTTAAGATTATTTGGTCATAGTGAAAAAGAAGTTGAGCTAATTTTATATAGGGATCGACATTCTTGGTGCCCTTACTGTCAGAAAATATGGTTATGGCTTGAATTCAAAAGGATTCCTTACAAAGTGAAGAAAATAAATATGTATTGTTATGGCCAAAAAGAAATGTGGTACCTCAAGAAAGTTGGCTCAGGTAAATTACCTGCAATCGAATTTAATGGCCAGATAATAACTGAAAGTGATAATATTATTACTTTTTTAGAAAATAAATTTGGAACACTTGGGTCTTCTTTATTATCAAATGATATTCGAGAAGCTAGAAATTTAGAAAGAGAACTTTTTAGATCATGGTGTAATTGGCTTTGTAGAAAAAGCTTTAGTTATCTAGATGAATCCTTTCGAAAAAATAAATTTAGAGAATCTATTTCCAAATTAGAAAAAATATTAAGTTTATCCAAATCAGGATTTATTGACTCCCCAATATATGATTCCGGAAAATCAGAGCCAGGAACTGGAGACATAATTTTTATTCCCTATATGGAACGAATGAATGCTTCTTTAGGCTATTACAAGGGGTTCGATTTAAGAAACAAGTACCCCTTTATTGATAGGTGGCTAACCCTTTTTGAAAATTTGAGTGCATATAGAGGTACTCAAGGTGATTTTCATACACACTCCCATGATCTACCTCCTCAAATGGGTGGCTGCTTTAGAGAGGTTAACGATCAACAAATTTCCTTTTCTAATCTAATAGATATTGGCGAAGGACTAGGTAAATTGGAATTTAATCAAGATCTAGACTTGAATTATTACACTAAATTTGCACTGAAAAGAGTCCTAAAACATAAAGACAATATTATTAAAGCTAATCCTTATGAAAAAGACTTATTTGAGGAATCATTAAGATCTGCTCTTACCCATATGATCACCTCTGAAATCAATGAAGTTCCAAAAAAGGCAGTAATATCTATCAACTACTTAAAAAATAGAATTTCTGTGCCAAGAGACATGCCAATAATCTCTGCAAGGATATTAAGACAATCTTTAAATAAAATTGAGTCTACTAACGTTAATTCCAAAATTGATAAGATTCCAGAAAAACATCGATATGATCAAGATCCTGCCAGATTTATATTAAAACAAAGATTATAGATTTTTTCTTGAATCGATTTGAAGTAAATCTTTTATTTTTTGAACTTGACTGGCAACATTTGGATCACTTGACAATTTTTTTTCCACTTGATCAATAGCATACATAACTGTTGTATGGTCTTTACCTCCAAATTCACCTCCAATTTTTGGAAGGCTTAGATCAGTTCCCTGCCTCATTAGATACATGCCTATTTGCCTTGCCTGGCTAACTGGTTTCCTTCTGCTTGAACTAACTAATTCTTCAGCTGAAACTTCAAAGAAATCTGAAACTTTTTTTAATACCTGCTTAGGAGTCACTACTACTCCAACGCTATTTGGATCAAGCATTGGAGCAATTGATTGAACTGTCATAGGTAATCCTGTTATTGAGGCAAAAGCTACTGCCCTAGTAAAGGCTCCCTCTAATTCTCGAATATTTGAGGAAAATCTTCCTGCGATAAATTGAATCAAATCTCTTGGGAGATTCATTCTTTCTTGTTCAGCTTTTTTCTGCAGAATCGCCATTCTTGTCTCTATATCAGGAGGTTGAATATCTGCTATTAATCCCATTGAGAATCTAGAAATTAACCTTTCTTGTAATTTAGGTATTTGACTAGGAGGCCTATCACTTGCAATAACGATTTGTTTACCCGCTTCATATAAAGCATTGAAAGTATTAAAAAATTCTTCTTGTGTATATTCCTTGCCCTCTAAGAATTGAATATCGTCAATTAATAATAGATCTACTGATCTATATTTATTTTTAAAGGCATGCATTCCATCTTTTCTAATAGATTGAATTAAATCACTACTGAAAGTTTCAGTGGAGACATATAAAACTTTCGCATCTGGATCAATTTCTACTCGATAATGACCAACAGCTTGCATCAAGTGAGTCTTTCCAAGGCCAACGCCACCACAAATAAATAAGGGATTAAATTCTCTTCCTGGAGATTCTGCGACTGCTAAAGCTGCAGCATGGGCCATGCGACTATTAGGTCCTACGACAAATCTTTTAAAGACATAACGGGTATTTAAAGAATGAGATTTTTTTGATCTATTAATTAAATTATTACCTTGATTTGTCGAAAATGATGTTGATTGAGAATTAATATTTTGCAGGCTAACAGAATCGGAAGAATTTGAATTGTTGTTGATATTAGTTTCAGACTTAAAAACTACTTTTACATTATGTCCACAAATTTCTTCTGCAGCTTTTTCAATAGTTTCACTATAATTTTTTCTTAGCCAATCACTTGTAAAGTTATTTGGAGTAATCAAAGTTAACAATCCATTCTCAAAACAATTAAATTTTGCAGGCCTTATCCAAGTTTCGAAAGAAGGCTTGCTTAAATTCTTTTGAAGTAACTGTTGAACTTCTGCCCAAATAGGATTGGCTGCTTGCACTAAATTGATTCAATAGATATTTAATCTAGTAGGAATTTATTAATTGGTCATTATCAAATCATAAGATCATGATAAATTTAAAATTTATTAACAATGCAGATTATAAATTTGTAAAAAGTGAAATCAATTAATAGTTTAAACCTTATAATAATTAAACCTTTTTGACATTTTGTTGGATAAAGCACTACTCATCGTGATGGCTAAGTGGCATGCTTATGGTCGTTGTAAAAATAGATTATCAAAAGATATAGGGAAAATTAGTTCTGCAAAAGTTCAGAAAAAAATGACAGAGCATACTGTTTCAGTTGCCAAATTTATGGAGAAGAAAGGTTTGATTGATATTTCCTTAGCCATATCTGGACTAGGATTCAAAAATAGTAAAAGGTGGAGTAATGAATTAGGAATTAAAAACTTTAATTTACAAGGTCGAGGATGTTTAGGAGAAAAGATGAGAAGGCAAATTCTCATAAATAAAAAAGTTAGTCTTAAAAAAACAAGAACTATTATTTTTATAGGGACTGATCTTCCAGACTTTTGTCATACGGATTTATTAAATACACTTTTAAAAATTAAAAAAAATGATCTAATCCTAGGCCCCTCAAACGACGGCGGATATTGGCTTATTGCTTTTTCAGAAAGATTATTATCTACTGATTTATATATGCCCTTTATAAATATTAAATGGGGTAGAGAAGACGTCCTTGAACAAACTATTAAAAACTTTTCTTCTATAGACTTAAAACATGACTTCCTTCATAGAAAAATAGATATTGATACAATAATAGATATAGAAAAAAGAGAATAATTAAATTGCCTAAAATCTCTATTATTATTCCAACTTATAATGAATCCGAACATTTACCATTAGTTCTCTCGGATTTATCAATTTCTAGTAAGGAAGCTGAGATTATAATTGTAGATTGTAATAGTGAGGATAACACTAGAGTAATAGGAAAGTTATATGGTTCAAAGATATATAAATCAAAAAAAAAGAACAGAGGCTTGCAATTAAATATTGGAGCCAAAAAGGCGACAGGGAAGTGGTTTATTTTCATACATGCCGATTCCAGGCTTAGACAAGGTTGGTTAAAAAAAGTGAAGTCATTAATCGGTTACGATAAAAGTTCTGTTTGTTTTTTTAAATTCAAGATTAACAATAAAAAGATTATTTACAGATTTCTTGAAATCGTTGTAAACCTTAGAAGCTACATCTTCAAAGATCCATATGGTGATCAAGGACTCTTAATTCACCGGCGGAAATATTTTAAGAATAAAGGTTATCGAAAAATTCCTTTGATGGAAGATTTAGATTTTATAAAAAGATTAAACAATAAAACATCTTTAAAAATGTTAAATATTCCAATTTATACAAGTAGCAGGAAGTGGGAAAAAACTAATATTATTATTCAGGCATTTAAAAATTGGAATTTGAGGAAAAGATGGTTAAGAGGGGAGTCACAAAAATCTTTATATGATGATTATTATAAAAGTTAAATTAATTTGCATACCAAAAAGCACATTTAGACCCTTTTGGTTCCAATACCCAACCTTGTCTCTTATAAAATGACACAACCTCGGCATCAGCGAATAAAGTAACCTTAGATATTCCAATATTTTTTAATTCTTTCAAAATATATTTCATCAATTCTTTGCCTAAACCAATTCCTTGATAAACAGGATTAACTGCAACATCCCATATAGTTGCCTCAAGAACTCCGTCCCCTGTACATCTAGCAAAACCTACAAGCCTAGGGAATTTCTCATCATAACGCCATAAACCTACTACTAAAATACTAAATTCTAAAGCTCTCTTAACTCTCCTTATTGGCCTCCTACTCCATCCTACAGTCTGCAGAAGTTGATCTAATTCAATAAGATCAAACTCCTTGACCTTACTACAAACAAAAATTTCTTTTTTATCTTGATGGGTGAATTCATAAGAATTTAAACCATAATATTTAATTAACTCATCTTGCGAAAGAGTATTTGTTTTCTTAATTGATGACCTTTTATTCCTGAAAATCATTAAAAGCTAGCAAATCCTTTTTCTTGAAGCTCGGAAAGTTGGAAATATAATCCTTTTTTAAGTCTAAGCTCTTTGTGATTTCCTTCTTCAATTAAAGCTCCACCTTTTAAGACTAATATCTTATCAGATTTTTCAATAGTTGCTAATCTATGAGCAATTACTAATGCAGTTCTTTTATTCAATATCCTTTCAAGGTCTTTTTGCAAAGTTGCTTCTGTAGATGGATCCATAAATGCAGTAGCTTCATCCATTATCAAAATAATTGGATTTCTTATTGCTACTCTAGCTATTGAAAGAAGTTGTCTTTCTCCAGATGAAAGATTTCCTCCTCTCTCTCTAAGATAGGTATTCAAACCATCAGGTAATTTTTTTAATAAATCATCTAATCCAAGCTCCTTACAAATATTTTCTAAGTCTTGATTATTAATATCGGTACTTAATTTTAAGTTTTCTGCAACATCACCACTGAAAATAAAAGTATCTTGTAGCACGACACCAAGCATATTTCTTAGTCTTGCTATTGGGATATCCTTAATGTTTACATCATCTATCAAAATTTGGCCTTCTTGAGGCTCATATAATCTACAAAGTAACCTTATTACGGTTGTTTTACCAGAACCAGTTGGGCCTACAAAAGCCACATGTTCTCCTGGATTAACTAAAAATGATAAATCTTTTATTACATGTTCACCCTCTTTGTAGTAGAAATTAACCTTCCGAAATTCAATTTTCCCTTTAAATTTATAATCCTCACTTAAAATTTCTGCTGACAGTTTTTGATCAGAAATTGAGTCTTTAATTTCAATTTCTTCATCTAACAATTCATTTATTCTTTCTACAGCAGTAAGTCCCCCTTGAATCTGCGTAAATCTCTCTGCTAACTGTCTTAAAGGCTCAAAGAGTCTTTGTGAATAAAGAATAAAAGTTGTTAATGTTCCTAAACCAATATTACCAGACGTTACTAAATACCCTCCCACAGCTAAAACTAATGCTACTGCCGCAAGAGATATCCACTCTATAAAAGCAGATATACTACTATCATAAAAAATAGTTCCATTAACAGCTTTCTGGTATGCAATCCCCGTTTTAGAAAATTTCCTACTATTGAAAAATTCCCTCCTAAACATTTGAACGACCTCTAAACCTTGAAGATTCTCTTGGAAATCAGAGTTAAGTTGAGACAATTCCTCTCTTACTTGATAATTTGCTTTTCTATATCGTTTTTGAAGCCAGATAATAAAATATGAAACTGGAATCTGAGTAAAAAGAAGCAAAGTTGCAAGTCCTTTATCTATAGAAAGCATTGTTAATGAAATAACTATAAGGCTTACAAAATCAGCAATAACTCCAACAGCCCCACTTCCAAAGACCTCAGCTAAAGCATCTACATCATTGGTAAGTCTTGTTAACAATTTACCGACAGGCATTTTGTCGTGATACTTAAGAGAAAGAGAAATAGAATGTTCAAAAAGTTCTCTTCTAATCCTTGCTGTTAACCTTTGTCCAACGGATTGAATATTATATGATTGATATCCTTGCAAAACTAATCTAAATAGAACAGTTATAAATAAACTAATAATAATTATATTTATAGATTGCCCAAAGAGGGTTTTACTTAACCAGACATCCGTGTTCTCATTTTTTAAGATTGTTATCGCCTGACCAACCAGTAATGGTTGAATTGCCCCCGCGAAAGATACCGGCAATAAGACTATTAGAATAAGATAAATAGTTTTTTTATCTTTAGTTAAATATCTACCTAGCCTTTTGATTCTATTAAAATCATTCAAAAACATTAAATTAAATATTCAGTGTACGTTTAGAAGATTCTATTGATAAAATTACATCTCGGAGAGGATTGCTATCTAATCTAAGAGAGAGAGGATTAGCTATTAACCTTGCAGTTGAATAAAAAAGATCGTCAATTTTACTTAAACCGTTTTCTTTAAGAGTCTTCCCTGTTGCTACCAAATCTACTATGGCTTCTGCCATTCCGGTAATAGGACCAAGCTCTACTGAACCCGTTAAATGAACAATCTCAACTGGTATATTTAAATTATCAAAATAAGCTCTTGCAGTTTTTGTGAATTTACTTGCCACTTTACAATTAGCAGGAAGATCTGTAGGTTTTGAATAATTACTATTATTTTTTACAGCAAGTGACATATGACATCCCCCAAACTCTAAATCAAGCAACTTAGCAACTTTTAATTCAGATTCCTGTAATACGTCATATCCTACAATTCCTAAATCTGCTTGCCCGTAACTTACATAAACTGGAACGTCTCCATTTCTTACCAATAAGGCTTTGGCACGTTTACACTTTGATTCAATAGTTAATGATCTATTATTCTCTAGCAGTGCATCAGAGAAGTTCAATCCTGCTTTTTTAAAAATTGAAATTGAATCTTCTAACAGAGCTCCTTTAGGTAAAGCTATAGTAATCATGTATCAATTTATTTTCAAACAATTTTTTTAATTCTAAGGTAATAATGGAATTTAATAAAGACCAAAAAATAATTGGGATAAGAGTTCTAAGTGATAATGTAATTTGGCTCTGGAAAAAAAATAAATCAGCAGTAGTTATTGATCCCGCTCTTTCTCTACCTGTAATTGAATACCTAAAAACCAATAATCTTTATTTAGAGGCTATATTACAAACTCATCATCACTCAGATCATATTGGAGGAACTAGAGAGCTCATTAAAGAATGGCCAAATGTTAGGGTCATAGCCTCCTTTAAAGAAAAAGATCGTATACCATTTCAAAATTCATCCGTTAAGGATGGAGACATATTAAAGTTATTAGATGAAGAGGTTAAAGTAATCGAAGTAATAGGACACACAAGATCTCATATTGCTTTCTACTTAAATAACCAAGTTCCTATTCTTTTTGTTGGTGATACATTATTTTCTGCTGGATGTGGAAGAATCTTTGAAGGAACGTATAAAGAAATGTATAATTCTCTTAAAAAAATCAAGTCATTACCTAAAAATACACTTATTTACTGTGCACATGAATATACGAAATCAAATCTTTTATGGGCATTAGATCTTAAACCAGAAAATCAAAATATAAAAAATAAACTCATTGAAGTTGAAAAGAAAATTGCTTTAAAAGAACTTACAATTCCATGCCTACTTGAAGAAGAGATGAAAATTAATTTATTTTTAAGAGCAGATAATTTAAAAGAATTTTCTTTTTTAAGAGCAAATAAAGATACATGGGTCTAAATTTATATAAATACCCTTAATCAAATGTCTTCAACAAAAGTAATTAAGACTTCTAATGCACCAGACCCAGTTGGTCCTTATAACCAAGCAATCAAAGCAGGGAATTTTATTTATTGTTCGGGACAAATTGCCATTGATCCAGTTTTAAATGAAATAAATTGCCTAGGTAATATTGAGAAAGAAACTCGCCAGGTTTTAAAAAATCTTTTAGCTGTTCTTAATGCTGGAGGAGCAAAAGCAGAAGATGTAATTAAAACGACTATTTATTTAACTGATTTAAAAAATTTCAAAACTGTAAACGATATATATAGTGATTTTTTTAAGGTAGAGAACCCACCGGCAAGAGCATGTGTAGAAGTTTCTTCTTTACCGAAGGGCGTTTTGATTGAAATTGATTGCGTGGCTTTTTTAGATTAGTTTATTATTATTTAGAAATTTGAAATAAGAGCCAATTGTGCACCATATTTGTATAGATTAATAATTAACAAAACTTCTTTGATCTATGACAGCAGCAAAGCTAAATATAGACGAACTAGAAGCAGGTTATCCTTTATTTTGTAAAGCACTAAGGTTATTAATTTTAAAAGGAAATTCACTTAAAGAGATTGAGAGGACAGTTTGTTGGGGTCATCTTGAAACATTAAATAGATGTCTTCCTGGAAGATATAAAGCCCCTACTTATTTGATGGCTCTTATTAAAAGAGACATAGATAAACCTAATCATTATTAGATACATTATTTTTCTAAAAAGTAATTATCTAATCTTTTAGAAAATTCTTTTTCATTACTTGGTATTTCTTCAGAATCTAAAAAAATTGTTACACTAACAAAATTCTTACCAAAACTAATATTGGGATAGATATTTCTTTCTTTACACAATTCATCTATTTTTTTTAAAAATATACTAATTTTTTCATATTCTTCAAACTTAAATCTTTTTTCAATTCTTGAAGGTGACTTCCTATGGTTCCACATTAGGACGTAATTTATAACATCAATTAATACTACACATTTATTAAATATTTTTCCTAAATTTTTTTTACAAATAATTAAGGACAAGCAAAAACTATAGAAGTCTAATTGGATTCCCAGTAGTCGATAATTCCCCCAATAGTTAAATCAGTTTGAACTTCTGGATTAGGGCAAGCAAACCTTGCTGCTGAGCCACTAGAAGTAAAAACCCAATTACCCTCTCTAGCTCCAACAGGATCTACTGCAACAACTTTTTTACCTTTATTATTTTCTAAAATCCTCAAATTCATGTGTCCAAGCCCAGCTACTCTTTGGGTGCAGACCATTCTTCCACATACCTTCATTATTTCCAAAATTTCTACACCTCAATTTGTTTTGGACTATCGGGATCCCAATGATCAATAATTCCAACAATCGTTAAATCACTTGGATATGATTTACTTCCTGCAGCTTCTCTAGCTGCAGAACTACCAACACAAATAACCCAATCACCAGGCTTACAACCAACAGCATCAACTGCAACTTTATTAGAAGAGCCATCTAAAACTACTTGAAGATGCTTATGCTCGAAACCTGGTATTCTATTTGTTGAAACAAGTGGTTTCAATACCTTACAAATAAGCATGATTTAATGGGCCTCCTTTGTTTTTTGATCTAAAGACATTCCAATAATTTGGGCGGAATGAATGTTGTCCCTATCTCTAATAGTAAGACAAGTGTGCAACAACCCTTTATCAACTAAACTTTTATATCTAATTGATATCGCATTATTGACTCTATAACAATCTTTTGCAGCCCTTTCTTTCGCCCCAGGAACTTTACCAGAATAATCAAATCTTATTACTACAGGAATAGGTAGATCTTGAGAAACATTTAATCCTGTAAAAATCTTTACCCCCACATCCAAATCAGGAGCACCTTCTTCAACTGTATCAAGATGAGCAAAATACGTTAAATTTCTTAGATGAACCTCTTTGAAACCAATCCCAACCCCAATAAACCTTTCAGCATGACCAATATCTTCATAAGAACCTTTATGAAATTTCTTAACGTAATCAATCTGAGAAATATTATTGACTATTAATTTGAATACAAACTTGTCCAATCCCTTTAGTTTATCCTTATTAGAATCCCCTGAAATAATCTGACAAATTTCTTTTTCTGCTTCGTCTTTTGAAAAATTTATTGTGGAATTGTAAATGTCTAAACTAGAAATAGTATTTTCTAAATCAATCTTTCCGTCACTTGAAGATAAATGAATCTTTAACGAATCAGTATCAGTATCAAGACCAATTAACATAAGATCTACTGAAGCCCCGCAGCAGAAGCTATTTTCAACAGCCTCCTTAAAAGCTAGTAATTTTTCACGACCCTCTTTAGCTGCTAATTTATCATCACTACCATGAGCCGCACATCCCTGATGTAAAGGGTCAACAGAACTAAAATGGTATGTGACGATTTTTAAATACCTTGTATCTTTATGGGCTTCATTTGGATTATTTTCTCTATATCTTTTATGTTCAGTTTTTACCCATCTATTCACAGTATTTTCAATATCAAAGAGTGCCCCTGCATGTGATCTTCTTCTAACTGCACTAAATGGAATTCTCATTACATAAGCTACTGAATGAGCTAATCTTCCGTCAGAGCAAGGCGTTATGTCTAACAAGTGAATTCCACAATCTAGCAGTGCTGTCTCGAAATTATTTGCGTTAGGACTACCAGAAGACCCCTCTAAAGGGTCATTTTCGAAAAAATTATCGCTTAATTTCTCATGCTGCTTAAAAGCGCACCATGCATATAAGGCCCTCATATCTAATGGTTTAACCCAAGATTTATCTAAAACATGTGTTGGTAAATTTATTCCTAAATTTTTATTAGATATAGATTGAGCAGTATTTATGAAATCCTCATGATGTTGTATACGAGCAATTTCTTTCAAAGTAGGGACAATTCTGTCAAAACTACTTTTTATTTGACTTTCATATTTATAAAGTTTTTCATTCTGAGAATTATTAGTTAAGTTATGAGTCTTATCAATATTTCTGAAATTATTTATTTCATTATTCTGTGAATGAACATTTTCTGTAAAGGTTTTCATTGGAGCTGTTGGCCCCAATGTGAAGTTCTTGGCTTTAGCCAGTCCTCTCAAAGGCATTATTTAATTAACCTCTTGCACCACCTGAAAAGGTAACCAGTTGTCCATCTCGAGTGTTACCACTAGATCCAGTTATAAGAAAATCAGGTTTTTCTGTCTCATCATTTCTTTTATTATCAACAGGTGGCATTGCTCCCATAAATCCCGCTCTTGATGGATTCCTCTTCCTCGCAGAAACTCCTTCAGTTCCCGTGACTTTATCTCCTCTATCCCAGTCATCACCTGTTATGTTCCCAGCAGACTGACCCTCACCTGTTATCCTGGAAGGTTCTTTTTTATCCGTAGGAATATCAATATTTTGACTTTCTTCTTGTTTCATTTTTTGTTTATAAGTCATATTTTTATTAGGTTCAAATCTAAATTGCTCGGTACCCGTGACTTTATCTTCTGCCATATCAAAAGGTCCTGTGATCTTTGAACTATCTTCATACCTATTACCTGTTACTCCTTCTGTATTTTTAGCTGAATATTTTTCTCTTGATGGTGAATTAACAGAAAATTCCTTCCAAGAATTTGAGGCTGACTTCTCTTGATTTGCATAAGAAGCATCGCTTGGTGGTGTTTCGCAATTTGATAAAAACTGATCTCCTCCAATATATGGAGTTCCAGTTAAATTTTTACAAGCACCTTTTCTTGCTCCAGTCATTACTCCACCAATGCCTGGCTGCAGTCCAGTTAATCTAGCATTTGAATTATTTCCAGAATTGACTGTAGCTCGAGATTTCATATCATCAGCAATTTCAGCATTGCAATTATCATTAATCTGATCCAAGCCTGCATAAGGAGTTCCCGTTAATACCTTGCATGACCCAGGTTCATCACCTGTTACGATTTTTGACCTACCTGTCATTGTTCCACTTATCAAATTAGATTTTGAAGAGAGACTCAAACCAACTTTTCTAGCCTCAGGCTTTGGAGTAGATCCGCAGAATTTTTCATATTGCTGGGAACCAATATATTCATCTCCTGTCACATTTTTACAGCTACCATGTTCATTACCTGTTACATAATCAGATCTTCCTACACCAGTTCCTGTAACGTTATTTCCATTTAAAGTGTCATAACTTCCAACTTTTTCAAATGATTTTCCTTTTGGACTAGGCTCTGATCCCAGATATTGATCCCCAGTCAACTGCTTCCCGGATCCTGATTCATCTCCAGTGACTAAGGATGATCTTCCTGGCAAGGAGCCAGATATTTTTAATCCATCAATTGTAATGCTTTGCTTTACCTTTGCTGGTTTTTTTATTATTTCCCCACAATATTTCTTTGACTGATTAGCAGAAACATATTCTGTTCCAGTCAAGTTTTTACAAGTCCCAGGTTCATCCCCAGTAACTTTTTCAGATCTGCCGACTTCATTGCCAGTAACCTTATTCCCGGATGTTGTGGTTGTAACGGAGGCTCTTATAGGTTGTTTATATTTTGGTTGATCTTGACAGAATTGATCAGTCACCTCGGCTCCCATATATTGTGTCCCAGTTACTGTTCTACAGGTACTAGCTTCATTACCTGTTGTTTTCAAAGATCTGTTTGCTTGTGTTCCCGTAACAGTTTGCCCAGAATCTGTTTCACTTTTTCCAACTTTCCAACTTGCATCAGCGATATTTAATTTAGAGCCATTTTTGTTTGGACCACATGGCCTACACTTACCATTACCTTGTTTTGATGTAGATCCTGTTTTACTTCTAAGTTCTCTTACCCTTTGAGAAATTTCCCTACTAGACAAATCTGGGTCTCCTCTTCTCGCCAAAGAAGCAGCACTTGTATTTTGTTTTGATGCTGATTTTCCATGTTTAGATTGAGCTTCTCTTCTTGCTAAAACAATATCTCTGCTTGTATTTGTTATGGGTTTTCTCTTTTGATTAATTCTTCTTTTAATATTTTGTTTAACTACTTGATTATCTTGAATAATATTATTGTTATCTTTTAAGGTCTGAGGTTTTTCGGTTGAAATAACTTTATTATCACTTTTAACATCAGTACGTGTTCTATCTGAAGAATTAACAGCTGATTTACCATGTGTAGACATTGCTTTTCTTCTTTCTATACCAAGTTCTTTACTAGATAATTTTGATGAAGTAGATTTTCTAGCAATTTTATTGGCAGGTATATTAGATTTACTTTGTGGTGTTAAAACTTTTTTATTCGAAGAAGTTGCTCCAGTTGAATGTATATCTTGAGATGATCTAACTCTATCTTTAGTAGAAGAAGAATGTAAGGCAGCTTTTTTCCCGCCATCACTCATAGCCTTTCTTCTTTCTAGTGCAATCTCTCTACTGGTTTTTGTTGACATAATCTTCAAATTAGTAACTCTTTAAAAAAACTTTCTCCAGTTAAATTTTAGTTTTAAAAGGAGAAAGATATTGACTGTTAAATAAAAATTTAGCGTCCTTGGAAAACTGCAAAAGCTGTACCTTGACTTTGTGTATAAGCGTCATAACCAATGATTCTTACGTGATGATCAGGGTATGCTCTATGGCAAGCCTCTAACTCACTTACAACCAAGTTAAGATCTTTTTCCCCAAAGAAAGGGAGCTTCCAATATGACCAATAAGTTTGCATACTTCCACTTGGATGTACATGCTCAATAACAGGACTCCATCCTTGAGCAATAATGTAAGCAATTTGGTCGTATATTTCTTCCTGGGTCATCGGTGGTAAAAAACCGAATGTTTCCAGGGTAGCAACTGTTTGATAGTCACCAACTGAGCTCTGGAAAGGCATAATTAAATGATTTGTGAATGATATTCTCGTAAAAACGAGGTTTGAAAAATTGAGGAGAAATAATTTTTCTCCTCTTGTTTGAAATCTGAGTTAGCCTTGAACGTCGAGCTTATCAACGGTATCAAACTCAAACTTGATTTCTTTCCAAGTTTCGAGTGCAATAGCTAATTCAGGACTATGCTTAGCAGCTTCCATTAGAATGTCTCTACTCTCTTTTTCGATTTCGCGACCTGCATTACGTGCTTTCACACAAGCTTCTAATGCAACACGGTTTGCAGCAGCTCCGGCAGCTGAACCCCATGGATGACCATGAGTTCCTCCTCCGAATTGAAGACAAGAATCATCTCCAAATATTGCAAGCAGTGCTGGCATATGCCAAACGTGGATACCACCAGATGCAACAGCAAAAACTCCAGGCATTGATCCCCAATCTTGATCAAAGAAGTTACCTCTTGATCTATCTTCGGGAACAAATGATTCTCTTAAGTTATCAATGTAACCAAGAGTAGTTTGACGGTCACCTTCTAGTTTCCCAACAACGGTTCCAGTGTGTAACTGATCTCCTCCAGAGAGTCTTAAACATTTCGCTAAAACTCTAAAATGGATACCATGCTTTGGATGTCTATCAATAACAGCATGCATAGCTCTGTGTATATGCAGAAGCATGCCATTTTTACGACACCAGTTTGCAAGACCAGTATTTGCGGTAAATCCACCAGTTATGTAATCATGCATGATGATTGGCATATCAAGCTCTTTAGCAAACTCTGCACGTTCGTATAATTCTTCAGGAGTATTAGCGGTGCAATTTAAATAATGACCTTTAACTTCTCCAGTTTCTTGCTGAGCAAGTTTAACGGCCTCAGCAACGAACTCAAATCTTTCTCTCCAACGTTGGAATGGCTGAGAGTTGATATTCTCATCATCTTTAGTTAGATCAAGACCACCTCTTAGGCATTCATAGACAACCCTTCCGTAGTTCTTACCAGACAATCCTAATTTAGGTTTGATGGTACAACCAAGAAGTGGTCTCCCATACTTATTAAGTCGATCTCTTTCAACAACTATTCCGTTAGGTGGCCCACCACAGGTCTTAATAAAAGCAATTGGGAATCTAATATCCTCAAGACGGAGATGTCTTAATGCTTTAAATCCAAATACGTTACCTACTAAAGAGGTTAATACGTTTGTAATTGAACCTTCTTCGAAAAGATCTAGAGGGTATGCAATAAATGCATAAAATGCTTCTGGATCTCCAGGAACGTCTTCGATTCGATAACAACGACCTTTGTAAAATTCAAGGTCGGTAAGTAACTCGGACCAAACAGTTGACCAAGTACCAGTAGAAGATTCAGCCGCTACCGCTGCTGCAACTTCTTCTCTTGGGACACCTTCTTGGCCTGTGCATTTGAAACAGGCTAACAAATCAGTGTCGAGGGGGACATATTCAGGAGTCCAGTAGGTATCTCTGTACTCCTTTACCCCAGCGTCATACTTCTTACTCATAAGGATAAATTTAGGTCTATTAAGGGAAATTATTTATTAGCAAAATCTAATTTTGCTTAATTTAATTAGTCCTTTTGACCAAGGAAATCGCCATTACCAAGAGCTGGCTCAACTTCTCTATGAGGGCGAGCAATGATGTGAGCTGCGACAAGACCGTCACCAACTCTCTCACAAGCATCAGCTCCAGCTCTTACTGCTGCGTTAACAGCTCCCGTTTCTCCTCTAACTAAAACTGTGACATAACCGCCACCTACGAATTCACGACCAATAAGACGAACTTCTGCTGCCTTGGTCATTGCGTCTGCTGCTTCGATTGCAGGTACAAGTCCGCGTGTCTCGATCATGCCGAGTGCGATACCCATTGTTTCTGTAGCCATTGCCTACTAATTACTAAATGTGGAATGTTCAATCCGAAGAATGGTCCATAACGTACTGATAAGTCAAGCATTTTTAACTAAATACTCTATTAATGTTTTTTCTATCATTGATAAGTTAAACTTATCACCCTTGCTATTATTGATATGTCAATACTTATCAAAATTAGTTAGTGCATCAAAACATACGGTTGTGTTAATAAAAAATTTACATTATGTTATGCGCGTACGAGACAGGCCCTGTCTACTCAGGTGTGGAATGTTCAACCTCTCCTGTCTCTGTATCAAGTTTTAAAGTAAGATAATATTCAGATATTTTTTTGTATTATTTTGAATTCTTCTTCTGTTCTTACTATTGCAAGTGGAAATCAAAAGAAGGTATCTGAAATATTAGAGATGTTAGATGTTCTATCTTTAAAAGTAAAAAAACAACCCGAACATTTAAATGTAGAAGAGACAGGCAAAACCTACTTTGACAACGCTTTTTTAAAAGCAAAAGCAGCTTCTTTAGAGACTAAAACTTGGGCCTTAGCAGATGACTCAGGGCTTGAGGTTGATTCTTTAGATGGAAGACCGGGCATATATTCTGCAAGATATGCCAAAAATAATGATGAAAAGCTTATCAAGTTAATTAGAGAGCTAAGTGATATCCCTTACAGAAGCGCAAAATTCATTAGTTGTATGGTTCTATGTGATCCAGAAGGAAATTTGGTAAAAGATGCAACGGGTATTTGCTGGGGGGAAATTCTTAAAGAACCAAAATATCCTAACGGAGAATTTGAATCTATTTTTTGGGTTAAAGAGGCTAATTGTGTATATGGAGAATTAAGTCATTCTCAATTGAGTAAACTTGGGAGTAGAGGTAAAGCCGCCAAAAATATAGCTCCTTTTTTAAAAAGAGAATTTGGAATAGATTAAAAATCTATTTAATAGTTTGATATTTGATCAATTGCTCTTATCGCAGCTGCTGCGGCCTCTTCAACATCTCCCTCTTTACCTGCAAGAGTGAGCCTTCCAAAGGCTCCAACAGCTTTTACATCAATGATGGTTATATTAGCGGATTTTTCAGCTTCATTAGCTGCCTTAAGTACATATCCGGCTGGTTCAGTCTCCAAAATAAACATGCTCATTCCAGATTGAATCATAGATCCACTTCTATTTTGTCTATTGATTAAAACTGCATGATCGGGGGTAATTGCACGAATAACTTCTGTCCAACTTGTTGATGGCTTGGTTCTTTTCCTCACTTCACTCCCAATAGCATCTAAAACCACATCTCCTGAATGCAAAACTGTACTCTGGTCCTTATGGTAAAGAGCTAAAGAGCCAAAGGCTCTTTCAACAATCATCTGACCTAGCCTTACATTACTTGCCTTTAAAGCTATATCAGTAACCCTATGAACTGCCATTCCGGGAGAAACTTCCATCCATAGGCAAGAATCACCCGGTATTGGTAAAAAACCTCTACTCACAGTCCCCATATATGCAGCTAACTGAGGTTGTAAAGAGTCTAAAAAAACATATGTCCTTAATTCTATTTGCTCAACTTGACTTGCTTGTCTTGAAACTAATGACTTTTCAGAGTCAGTTGTTATAAAACAGCTAGCTCCATTGGACTGAGATTGAACTTCAGATCCAGTAACAAGAGAACTTCCTTTTCTTCGATCTCCTCTATTTAAGCTAGAAGTTGGTTCCATTCAGGAGACTATAACGGATTAGGGTTCATTTTTTCTATTAAATTAACTTGCATGCTTCGTACGAACCGATAACTTCAAATTAAAGATATGAAATTTTATGGTAAATTCTCAAAAAAAAGCACCAGATTCTTCTGCCTCTGAGAATGAATTAAGTCCTGATCAAACCCTCGGTTTGGTGAGCTTAAGTTTAATGCAAAAGCTATCTCAGAAAGATCCTTCATTTAGTTGGCTGGGAGAGATTAAACCAGATCAATTAAATCTTAAAAATCTAAGAGATAGACTAGAGTTAACCGAATTAGCTATTAAGACAGGAGCACCTCTAACAACTTCCGAAGTTACAATTTTAATGGGAGCAAAGCCTGGTAAATCAAGGATAGAGAGAGGTGGATTATTAGCCATAAAAGTTGCCAGGAATGTCTGGAAATTATCTAAACTTGGCCAAGGAAGTTCTTATTACAGAAATTAAATTTCAGAGTAAATAAATTAGTTTAATTATTCTTATTAAAGTTTTTAAACTTTCATATAAGTTTTTTAAATGTATACATTTTGTAAGAGAACTTATCAATTAGTGCTTAAATCCAAAAGTTTATGCAAGCTTGAAGAATAAGCTCTAAGTATTTTAATGAGTAAAGTAGATCTTAATAAAGAGACTGGTCCTAGAGAAGTCTTTTGTGGCCTTACTTCTATAGTTTGGTTACACAGACGGATGCCAGATGCTTTTTTTCTGGTTGTGGGTTCGAGAACTTGCGCACATTTAATTCAAAGTGCCGCCGGGGTTATGATTTTTGCTGAGCCTAGATTTGGGACAGCTATTCTTGAAGAGAAAGATCTAGCAGGTCTTGCCGATGCTCATGAAGAACTCGACAGAGTAGTCAATGATCTTATTTCTAGAAGGCCTGAAATAAAGACCCTCTTCCTTGTTGGTTCTTGTCCAAGCGAAGTGATTAAACTTGATCTCGCCACCGTTGCAGAAAAATTAAACTCCCGATTTTTAGGTCAAGTAAGATTCGTTAACTATTCGGGCAGCGGGATCGAAACAACCTTTACCCAAGGCGAAGATGGAGCATTGAAAGCTCTAGTTCCCTTAATGGAATCTACAGATGATGAGAAATTATTATTAGTTGGGACATTAGCTAATAATGTGGAAGATAGATTTAAGAAGATATTCAATAATATTGGGATAACAAATGTTGAAAGTTTTCCTCCTAGGCAATCAACTGAATTACCAAAGATTGGAAAGAATACAAAGGTCCTGTTAGCTCAACCATATTTGAGTGACACGGTCAGAGACCTAAAGCATCGTGGTTGTGAAATAATTCAGGCCCCCTTCCCACTAGGTGTAGAGGGAAGCACAAAATGGGTTTTAGCTGCAGCAGCTGCGTTTAAAATTAATGAACTAAAAGTTCACGAAGTAATTGCTCCTTTAGCTAATAGAGCTAGGCAGGCAATAGAAAAACACAAAGAAATATTAAGAGGGAAAAAATTATTTCTTTTACCTGAATCACAGCTTGAAATTTCATTGGCAAGATTTTTACATAACGAATGTGAAATGGAACTCATTGAAGTTGGAACACCTTATTTAAATAGAGATTTAATGGAAGAGGAGCTTAATTTATTACCGGATGATACAAAAATTGTTGAAGGTCAGCATGTAGAAAAACAGCTTGATCGTGTAAGAGCTTCCAACCCTGACTTAGTAGTTTGCGGAATGGGTTTAGCAAATCCTTTGGAGGCAGAAGGGATAAGTACTAAATGGTCTATAGAAATGGTATTTAGTCCTATACATGGAATTGATCAGGCGGCAGACTTGGCTGGGCTCTTTTCAAGGCCTTTAACAAGGAATCAAATACTCACCTCCAAATCATTAGCAACACATTAAATTATGGAATTAACTCTTTGGACATATGAAGGCCCTCCTCATGTAGGTGCAATGAGAGTTGCATCATCAATGAAAGATATTCATTATGTTCTCCATGCTCCTCAAGGAGATACTTATGCAGATCTTCTTTTCACAATGATTGAGAGAAGAGGCCAAAGACCTCCTGTAACTTATACAACATTTCAGGCTAGAGACTTAGGAGGAGATACAGCAGAACTAGTTAAAAGGAATATTACTGAAGCAGTTGAAAGGTTTAAACCAAAAACTCTTTTAGTGGGTGAAAGTTGTACCGCTGAACTAATACAAGATCAGCCAGGAGCTCTTGCTAAGGGTATGGGTTTTGATATCCCAATAGTGAACCTTGAACTTCCTGCCTATAGCAAAAAAGAAAACTGGGGTGCTTCAGAAACCTTTTACCAAATAATAAGAACTCTTTTGAAAGATAAGGTAAACGATATTGAAAAGATTAATCCTAAAAGATGGATGTCTTTAGGTCGAAGACCTAAAGTAAATATATTAGGTCCAACTTTATTAGGATTTAGATGCAGAGATGATGTAATTGAGATTCAACGTATACTTTCAGAGCAAGGTATTGATACTAATGTTGTTGCACCGCTCGGTTCAAGTCCAGATGATATTGCAAGATTAACTGATGCTGATATTAATATTTGCCTTTATCACGAGATTGCTGAGACTTCTTGTGAATGGCTTAAGCGTAATTGCGGAATGGAATATACGACTACCATCCCAATTGGTATAAAAAATACAATTAATTTTATTAACGAAGTTCATGAAAAACTTGACCTCCCATTAACAAATCAAGAGGAACTAGAGCACAAGTCAAAACTTCCATGGTACTCAAAGTCTGTTGACTCAAATTACTTGACGGGGAAAAGGGTTTTTATTTTTGGTGACGGTACTCATGCTATCGCAGCTGCCAAAATTGCCAAAGATGAACTAGGTTTTGAAGTAGTAGGATTGGGAACTTACAGCAGAGAAATGGCAAGGCAAGTAAGAGCCGCAGCTAAGGAATTAAATATAGAAGCACTAATTACTAATAGCTACCTAGAAGTAGAAGATGCCATGAAAAAAGCATCCCCCGAATTAGTTTTAGGGACCCAAATGGAAAGACACAGCGCAAAAAGACTTGGTATTCCATGCTCAGTAATTAGTACTCCAATGCATGTTCAAGATGTTCCTGCAAGATATAGCCCTCAAATGGGATGGGAAGGAGCAAATGTGATTTTTGACGACTGGGTTCACCCTCTAATGATGGGCCTTGAAGAACATCTCATTGATATGTTCAAACATGACTTTGAATTTGTTGATGGCCATCAAAGTCATCTTGGTCATACTGCTACAAAGGGTCCTGAGAATAAAGAAGATGAGCATGCGCGAGGTAATAACAGTATTCAAAAGAAGGGAACTGTAATTTGGACAGACTCTGGAAGAGCAGAACTTACAAAAGTTCCATTTTTTGTGAGAGGTAAAGTTAAATCAAATACTGAGAAATATGCTCTTTCAAAAGGTCTTCCTGAAATTAGCGATGAGACCCTATACGATGCAAAAGCCCATTTTGGTTAATCCTTATAAATAAATTATTATTCTAACATGAGTATTTTCACTTATAATAACAATAATAAGCGCGGAATATCTAGTTATAAACACATATCTTGTATCTTTAATCTTAATAAATAACTATTTGTTGAGAAATACATTTCTAGAAGCATATTCCTGCAAGAATGTATTTATTAACGTGTAAATTTTAGCTTTAAATGACAAGTACAATAAATAAACCTCTTGATGGAGAAGGCAGTGTTCAAGTCAAGCAAGATCCAAAAGTAAATATTGAAGAAGGAGCATTAGTAATCGCTGTATATGGCAAAGGGGGTATAGGTAAATCAACAACGTCTTCAAACCTTTCAGCAGCTTTTTCAAAATTAGGTAAAAAAGTTCTACAAATAGGATGTGACCCTAAGCATGATAGTACTTTTACTCTTACTCACAAGATGGTTCCCACTGTCATTGATATTCTGGAGGAAGTAGATTTTCATAGTGAGGAATTAAGGCCTACTGACTTTATGTTTGAAGGTTTTAATGGAGTAATGTGCGTCGAAAGTGGAGGTCCTCCCGCTGGTACAGGTTGTGGTGGATATGTAACAGGACAAACAGTAAAGCTCTTAAAAGAGCATCATTTACTAGAAGACACCGATGTAGTTATTTTCGATGTCTTGGGTGATGTCGTTTGTGGAGGTTTTGCTGCTCCCTTACAACACGCTAATTACTGCCTAATTGTTACGGCTAATGACTTTGATTCAATATTTGCAATGAATAGGATTGTTTCTGCAATTCAGGCAAAAGCAAAAAATTATAAAGTCCGATTAGGTGGAGTAGTGGCAAATAGATCCAAAGATACCGATCAAATTGATAAGTTTAATAATAGAACTGGTTTAAAAACGATGGCTCACTTTAAAGATGTAGATGCCATTAGAAGGTCAAGACTTAAAAAGTGTACGATTTTTGAAATGGAACCAACTGAAGATGTGGTTGAGGTGCAAAATGAATATTTATCTCTCGCTAAAAATATGTTAGACAATGTGGAACCACTTGAGGGTACTCCACTAAAAGATAGAGAAATATTTGATTTATTAGGATTTGATTAACTACCTAAGCTAATCCAACCAATTTTCTAGTTAATTCATAAGTTTGTCTTGAAATATTTGAATCAATAATTCTTTTAGACAATTTTTGAGAAAAAGCTTTTCTCCCTAACTTTTGGCGATTTCCCCAACTCCAATGGACTGCCGGCTTAGCATATTCCTCAAGCGTCGCTACTTGAGCGACTCTTTCTCCAGCTAATCTTTGAGATACATATCCTTTTGTGATGAATTTTTGAAAGATTGGGAATAAAAATCTAAAAAGCCAAGGGGTATCCCTAAAGAGTTTTGTATCGGCCACACATCCAGGGTAAAGGGAATTAATAATTATTCTTTCTTTAGGATATTTTTTTGATAATTCTTGTACTGTTACCATATTGCACAGTTTGCTATCTTTATAGGCTTTCCCGGGTTTAAATTTTTTTCCATTTGCCATGCTAATTGGAGATAAAAATCCATTTTTAAATCCAGATAAATTACCTAGATCTGCTGGAGCAGGTATAGGAATTCTCCCGCCTAGTTCTGAATAATTTGCCGTAACAGTTCCTAATACAGTTATTCTTGGTTTGAATTTAATTGCTCTACCATTTAAATCAATTTCTTTCTCAGAGGACAAAATATTATCAAGAAGAAGATTAATCAAGAGAAAATGACCAAAATGATTAACTGCCATAGAATTTTCAAATCCTTGGGGAGATCTTTCAGGTTTTCGTAATCTTGGCTTATAAACTGCAGCATTACAAATAATAGAATTTATGGGGTTATGAAATTTTTTCAATATTTCATAACAACCATTTCTTACATCATCTAAATCAGACAAATCAATTTCTATAAAATGAATATTTTTCATTTCGGAATCTGTTAAGGATTTCTGAGCTATTTCTACTGCCCTTTTATTTGAGCGATTTACCGCTATAACTTCCCACCCAAATCTCAACAAAGGTTTTAAGGTATTTAATCCTACACCTGATGTTGTTCCTGTTATTAGAACTAAACCTTTAATACTCTTACCCACTAGCTATAAAAATTAAAATGAAAAATTCGATAATTAATGACTTTATAGTCACACTTATCAACGCCATATTACTCTGATTATGTCTCTGGAAATCATTTGATCTTGATCCTTCATAAATCTTTGCTCGCCTTCTAAAGAGATTAAATCATCAAATCTACTACTTAAATCATCAAACCTTAATTTTTCATATAAATAAGAATTTTTAATCTCCCTCAATCTAGTTAATCTAACTTTTGAGCTATATCCAATTTTTAATAAACTCACCATTGCTAAAAGAGAAAAACAAACTTTTAACCCTAGAAATACAGAGCTTACAAAATCTTCTTGTTCTTTATATTTTATCTCTAAAGCAGATGCTAAAGTTCTTTTGTCCGTAGGAGTACTTTTACGGTAATGTTTAGGCAAATTATTTTTAAAAAAATTATATAAAAGACTCAAGAATAAAAGTCTTCTTTAATTAATAACATAAAGTTTTTTATAATCAAAATTAGTTTTTTATGTTCTAGCTAAACTTATGCCAAGCCTTAAAGCCAATACACCTGCATGCATTACCACAATAAGACCAAGTATTATTAAATTGATTGATTGAGTTGGCTCCATACTAAATACATATTTATTTTCTATATTCTCTACCCAAAAGTGAAAAATTGATAGACTATTACAAAATGCTGTTACGTAATTAAATCAAAAAATAATTTTGAGAATAGATAATCAAGCTTTAATTATTTCAACAACGAAATTAACTGGAGTTGAACAAATGGCTCTAGATTTACATTTTTTAGAAAAAACTATTTCCAAAGTTGAAATTCTTTTTACATTAAGGTTCTATCATTGGGAGGGAAATTGGATCTCTCTTGGGTATCATCAAAAAGCAATTCCACCTCATTGGGAAAAGCTATTAGAGGATGGCATAATCAAGGTAGTAAAAAGACCCTCAGGAGGAGGAGCAGTACTTCATTCTGGAGGGATTACATACGCTCTAACATTTAAAAAACCTTCTTATAAGATTTTTAGTTATGAGCTAGTAAATAATTGGTTAATTAAAAGTTTTAATGAATTAGGTTTAGGTTTAAAAAGAGGGACTTTAAAAAAATCAATAATTAAAGAGAACTGTTTTGAATCATCTTATGTGTCTGATTTAGTTGATCAATATGGTTTTAAACGTATAGGGAGCGCCCAATACAGAAAGAAAGGGGCCTTTCTTCAGCATGGGGAAATTCAACTTAACCCCCCAAGAGACTTGTGGATAAGACTATTTGGAGAAGAGCCTCCAAAAAAAATTAATTTAAATCTTACTAATGACGAAATAATTAAATATTTGATTAATTCATTTTTAGAATCCAAGTCAAATATAAAAATTGAAAAAATCTACTATCAAAAAGATGAGATTAAAGAATTATTGTGACTTGAATTTATTCAATTTCTCCTTTTTTTCTCATTAATTTTATAATTTTGGGTAATTGAATACCCAGTGGATACTGATCCTTATTATTAAATTTACTGATTAGATTGGAAGGTAAATTTAAACCTAATTTATTAAACACAAAATAACCAATTTTATTTCTGTCAATTATTCCCAGTGGTATATCAGCAGAATTGAGTACTAGTACTATCCCTTCATTAGATTTTTCTATCTTTTCAATAGCTCTCCATAACTCAGTACTAAAATTGACACTATCAAATTTCTTAATGGACTTTTTAAAATCCCCAACAAAAGTACGGTCCCATTTTTTTACTGAAACAGATTTTAAAATTTTTTCCTCAATAAAACCGTCCCATCTTCCACTATTAGTCAAAAACAAATATTTATCTTGTTTATCTTTTTTACTTTTAACCACATTATTTAACTGCACAAAATTTGAATCGAATTCT
>QCUF01000011.1 GCA_003210825.1 Prochlorococcus sp. AG-676-P15-1
ATCCCTTATATTGCTATAAATGCAAAAGTTTTTAATGAGCAAATAGAAAATATTAATCTTAAAACTATTGAATCAATTAAACAAATTAATGGTATTAAATCTTCCACTTTAATAACATTAGTTTGGTCTCCAGTGATAGAAACATTTAAAAATTTTGGGTTATACCGTTTGGAATGTGCCATAAGAAGTACAGCAGTTTTGGGGTTTTTTGGAGTTGGAGGAATAGGCACAAGTATATTTTTATCCTTTCAAACTTTGAATTTCCGAGAGCTATGGACTTATCTTTGGGGTTTAGCTTTTTTAATTATTGCATCAAAAGAACTATTAAAAAAATTCAACCTCTCTAAAACTTCTAAGAAATTTTTGACCTCTTTTATAATAGCTTTATTTTGTATTAGTTTATTTTCTTTATCTTTCTTTGTTTATTTTATATTTATTAAAAATGCAGTACCTTTTAATTCAATCAACAATCTTTTGATATTAAACTTTAATTTTATTTCATATGATTTTTTAAAGCTATTTTTAGAAACAATAGTTTTATGTCTTTTATCTACTGGAATAGCTATAAGTTTTCCTCCCATTTTTATATTGATTTTAAATAATAAAATAGGAATTACAATTATCAGAATAAACTCCTTTTTATTTCGTTTAATACCACCGCCTGTATTAATTCTAATACTCTTAATGTTTAATGATCCTTCAATATCTTTAGCAGCAATAACATTAGGATTACATAACGCAGCTATAACAAGCAAATTGCTTTTGGGAAATTTACATAACCAAGATAATAAACAATATCTTGCGATGAAATCATTAGGAGTTGCAAAGAGGTCTAGTTGGCTTTTCGGATTATTTGTTAAACAAGCAAATAGTTACTTAGCATATTGTGCTTATAGATCTGACATTATGATTAGAGAAACAGCCATTCTAGGAGTAATTGGTAGTGTTGGTTTAGGTTGGCAACTTCAAGAATCATTAAGTTCATTTGCATGGGAAGAAGTCATAGTTATTTTGTTTGCTTATAGCTCAATTGCAATAATTGGAGAATTAATAAATGGTAAAATCAAAAGTAATATAACTTGATTACTAATAAAAACCTTCTCAAATCAAGTGAAATAATTTAAAGGAAATTAGTGCCTGTTTTACCAAAACAATTGGTTGTAATTGGAGATAGTTCAGTATATGGATGGGGAGATACTGTAGGAGGAGGATGGTGCGAAAGACTAAGAAAAGATTGGTCTAAATTTCATGATTTTCCAATTATTTATCCACTGGGAGTAAGAGGAGATGGAATTGAAAAGGTTTCTTTACGTTGGGAAAAAGAATGGTCATCAAGAGGAGAAACAAGAAGAAATAAACCCAAAGCTATCCTCTTAAATGTGGGTCTTAATGATACACCAACAATTGGACAGAAAAATGGGCGGCACCAATTAGAGATAAATGGATTCGAGTATGGATTAGAAAGATTAATTTTTGAAATGAAGTCCCAAACCCAGGTTTTTGTAATTGGGCTAACCCCAGTTGATGAAAACAAAATGCCATTTGCTGGATGTTTATGGTATTCAAATGATTTCTGTCACTCTTATGAAAGAAGAATGGAAGAAGTCTGTATAAATCAAAATGTCCCTTTTCTGCCAACTTTTAGAGAAATGTACTCAGATAATAGAAGTAAGAATTGGATCGCAGAGGATGGTATACACTTAAATGAGCATGGACATATTTGGATTTATCAACGTCTTAAAAGTTGGGATATTCTTAATAAATGGAAGGAATCTTAATTTTGATAAAAGGTAATTTAATTAGAAATTTTGAGATAAAAAATCAGAACAAAAATAGCAATTATAGAAGAAATACTTGTTTGAATAGAATTTACTAATTCATTACTTAATTTATATTTGTCTTGAAATTTAGCACCAATAAAACTTTCAGAAATTGTTGCTAAAAAACCAGAAATTGCAACTATCAAAAATTGATATTTTGTTGAGATAATATTTAAAATAAACATTGTTAATGACATAAATATTGCACCTAAGGCACTTGCCGCTGTGCCTTCTAAACTAATTCCTCCTTCTGTTCCTCTTTCTACTTTTCTAAACGAAGTAATTAGATATGTATTTCTACCAAATCTTTTTCCTATTTCACTACCAAAAGTATCTGCCAACTTTGCAGCAAAACTTGCAGCAAAACCAATTTTGTAAAAGACTAAATTAATAAAATTCAATTTAACCATTATTGCAAAAAACAATCCTGTCGCAGCCGAACCCCAAACATTTTCAGAACCTCTTTTACCACCTCTTTTTTCAGCTATACCTTTTTCGTTTTTAAATTTATAACCAATTTTTGTAACAAGAGATCCAAGGAATAAATATATTACAACAGAGCTCCAACCTTGCCATGACAAACATCCCCATAAAATAGACCCTAATACCCCAGCACTTATCCACCCCCCTTTTGTCATCAATGGGACTCTAAAAAACAAAGAAATTAGAATGAAATTAATTAAAAAGCCAAATAAAAATTCATTATAAAGTAAATACATTTTTTTTAAATAATTAATTTAAGATCATTACGCCATTGACTAAGAATTGAAGTTGCATTAACAGTAGCTGTTGAAGTCCTTAAAATGCTTTCTGAAAGTTTTACAAAAGCAATTTTATTTTTAATAAAAAATTCAATTTCACCTTTGGACCAGCCTCCTTCCGGTCCAATGACATTCCATAAAACTCCTCCTTTTTTATCCAAAACACTTTGCTTTTTTTTTAACCAATGGTTTAAATTATCAGAGCTATCATCTCTTGTAACAGATACTGAAATAATATCTTTATGTTTTATAGACTTTATCCAGTCAAATAAATTAATATCACTCAAAATAGATGGTCTCCATAATCTCTCACATTGTTCAACAGCTTCATTAATAATTGAATCCCATCTTATAAGTTTATTTGAGAAGTTGGAATACTTCTTTACTTGTCTATCTGAATACAAAGGTTGTATTAAATCAATTCCTATTTCAGTACACATTTTTAGAATATCTTCAAAACCATTTTTAGGAATAACAACAGCTATTCCTAATAAAATTTTTTCTTTTTCTTGAAATAAATAAGGATTATTAATATTGTTTATTTTTATAGAATTTTCCTCTAAGTTTATAGCTTTCCATAATGAACCTTGACCATTAGTGATAAATATTTCTTTACCAATTTTTATTCGCATTACTTTATTTATATAGCGCGCTTCATTATTTGTAAGTTTTAAATTATTGTTCTTATTATTAACTATTCTTTCATTCTCTATAAATAATCTTGTTAAATCATCCATATATAAAAATCAATTTTTAAAAACCAAATCTTCATGTTCCTCAATCGACCAATCACTATTTTCTCCCCCAATTATTAATTCATCAATTTTTACATAATTATTAGATATCTCATTTAACGCATTTATTAAAATATCAATAGAAAGTGAATCTGAAGTTCCAAAATCAACCCAACTTCTTGACCATAAATTTTGATATTCCATAACACCTAAATTATGCATCAAGGCAGGAAGGGCAGATTCTTTTTGCTCATTATCGTATGACATCCAACTTAAATCAGAACCCTCTTCATGAGTTTGTAAATTTTCAGAATTAAAACCACCTAACCTACCTAAAACATACCAACTATCAAAAACTCCATCTAAGTAATTTTTTTCTGCTTCAGAAGGTATTTCAAAGAATTTTATCCAAATCCAACAATTAAAAGGATCAACTTCTCTAAATGCAATATTCATTTTTACTATTATTTTTTTTAGATCTATAGTTATTATAAGTTGATAATCCAAAGTTTAAATTTTATACCTACAACTAAATTAATAATGCTTGATTTAAAAGATATTACTTATCAACCTCAAACAGGAAATAAAAAAATATTAGATGATATTAGTTTCAATCTTCATGAAAATGAAATTATATTAATTTGTGGCAAAAGTGGTTCAGGGAAAACTACTCTATTGGAAATAATAAGTGGACTAATTACTCCTCAGAAAGGAAAGATTACTTGGAAAAATAAAAATATCACTGCTAGGCAAAGAAGATGGATAAGTGGAGTAGTATTCCAATTCCCAGAAAGATACTTTTTAGGAACAACCATTGGGAAAGAATTAAAAATTGGTTATAAATCATTGAGAGAAAAAAATATAGAGCAAGTTTTAAAAAAAGTTGGGCTATCAGATATAAATCTTACTCAACCTCCTGAGAAATTAAGTGGTGGTCAACAGAGAAGATTAGCTGTAGCAGTTCAACTAATGAGAAATCCAACTATTCTTTTACTTGACGAACCAACTGCTGGGCTTGATTGGTCAATGAAAAATGATGTTAAGAATTTAGTTCTCAATCTCAAAAATACAAATACAATAATTATCGTTACTCATGAACCCTCATTATTTGAGGGGATACCGTCTAAAATATTAGTCCTTGAACAAGGAAAGATTAAAGAATTAACTAAGGGAAATTATGGGGGATAAAATTGTACGCGCAACTGCGGCTAATGGTGGAATAAGGCTAGTTGCGGTATTAACAACCGATGCATCAATGGAAGCGAAAGAAAGGCATGGATTGTCTTATCTAACTACCTCTATACTGGGGAGAGCTTTCAGCGCCTCTCTTCTTTTAGCAAGTTCGATGAAAGTAATGCATGGGAGAGTTACTTTAAGAGTAAGATCTGATGGCCCTTTAAAGGGATTACTGGTGGATGCGGGCAGAGATGGGAAAGTTAGAGGTTATGTAGGAAGTCCTAATTTGGAATTAGATCTAGTCAGAACCAAGTTAAATCAATATTCTTTTGATTTCACAAAAGCATTAGGGACAGGTTATTTAAATGTTATCCGGGATAATGGTTTTGGAGAACCTTTTACCAGTACTGTTGAGTTAGTTAATGGAAATATTGCTGAAGATTTAGCATCTTATTTATATCATTCTGAGCAAACTCCTTCTGCTGTATTTATTGGGGAAAAGATTCAAAATAAAAATATTATTTCTAGCGGAGGATTGTTAGCTCAAGTTTTGCCAAAGAAAGAAACTGATCCATTATTAGTCTCGCTGCTTGAAGAAAGATGTAAAGAAATTAATTCTTTTAGTGAAGACTTATTTAAATCAAAAGATAATCTTCTTTCACTAATAAAAAATATATTTCCAGATATTGACGATAAATCAATTTCCGAGAAAGCTCGAACTCAAGAAGTTAGATTTGAATGTAGGTGCTCTAGACAGAGAAGTTTAAATGCAATGAAAATGCTTGATAAAAAAGAGTTAGAAGATATTTTAATTAAAGAAGGAAAAGCCGAATTAGTTTGCGAATTTTGCAAGAATAAATATCTAATAAATTCTGAAGAGATTAAAGAGATGATTAAAAATTAATTTAAAGGAAAATTACTCCTATCCACAAAATTATCATTGCTGGTAAACTTTGAATTTTTTGAATTGATAAAGAGTTATTAGATATTTCCTGAATAAATGAGTTAGTTTCAAACAAACCTCCAAATATTAATCCTATTGAAAGAAATGTCACACTCCATCCAAGAGAACTAATAAACTTTTTACCTGATTTAATTTGAATATAAGTAAGGATTAAAGTTGAAATAGAAAGCAGAAGTCTGTTGTAAGAATCAGGACTAATTAAAAGTATTATCAAAAATAATAATCCAACAGATAATTTGATTGAAAGATTATCAAAAGATGGAGGATTTATTTTGGGAAGGCTATATTCATTTGACTTGTTATCATTATTACTCAAATTTTTTATTTTTGATAAAAGCGGGAAATCATTATTAATGAGTTTATTAATTTGTTTCTCTTTCTTAGAAGCATTTTGAGCTTCGAAACTAACATTCCCTGACTGCCTTGCTTTCAAACTACCCATTAACAATTGATCAAAAGATGATTCTACTTTTGCCTTCAGTAGTAGATCTTCACCAGCCTCCTTAACTTTAAGATCTCTTGCTTTTTGTATATCTTCAAAATCGGCACCTTCGTCAACACCTAATATTTCATAGGGAGTTTTATCGGGATTATTTTTGCTTTTATTTGAATCCAATTGATTTTTACAATGACTATAGATTAACCAATTTTATTATCCAATAGGACTTTATAAAACAATTGGTTCGACTCCACTAACAACAGGTGCTACTTTTTTTAAATCTAAATTCTCATTATCTTCAATAAATTGATTAAGATTCCACTGATTCTTAAATAGAATCACTGGCCTATTCCAGCAATCCTTTACTACTTTGCAATTAAAGATCCTTCCTAATTCGTCAATAGCTGACCATCCATCTGAAACCCATCTTGCCAATTGGTATGGCATAGATTCAAGATTGGCATCTACACCATATTCATTTTTTAATCTATGAATAACTACTTCCAACTGTAATTGTCCAACAGCTGCAAGGATAGGATCTCTTTTGCTCTCATCAAAGTCATAAAGTATTTGAACAGCACCTTCTTCACGAAGTTCGTTTACTCCCTTCCTAAAGTTTTTAAATGCTGAAGGGTTTGGATTTCTTAGCCAACTAAATATTTCAGGACTAAAGGAGGGTATACCCTCATATTCAAGATGAGTGCCTGTATATAAAGTATCTCCGATAGAAAACATTCCAGGGTTATTAAGTCCAATTACATCTCCAGGATAGGCATCATCAACTACTTCTCTGTCTTGACCAAATATTTTTTGAGGTCGAGATAATCTAATAGTTCTTCCTGTTCTTGAGTGCTTGACTGACATATCCTTTTCAAATTTTCCACTACAAACTCTTATAAAAGCAACTCTATCTCTATGCTTTGGATCCATATTTGCCTGTAACTTAAATACGAAACCGCTAAATTCATCGCTTGCAGGCTCAATATCCCCCTTATTACTATTTCTTGAAGTTGGTTTTTGAGCCATATTTAAAAAGCTATCTAAAAAAGGTCTTACCCCAAAATTTGTCATCGCCGAGCCAAAGAAAACAGGAGTAAGTGAACCATTAAAAATTTCTTCTTTTTCTAATTTCGAACCTGCCTCATCAAGGACCTCGAGCTCTTCAAGAGAGATCTCAAGTAATTCTTTCTCTACATATTTTGAAAGTTCTTTATCATCTAAACTCATTCTTTTCTCATTTGACTGTTTCCCTCTAACAGCTTTATCAAATAAAATAACTTCTCTTGTAAATCTATCAATAACTCCTCTAAATTCATCACCTATACCAATTGGCCAATTAACGGGCAAAGTATTCAAACCAAGTTCTGATTCAATTTCATCAAGCAAAGAAAAAGGTTCTCTGCCCGGTCTATCCATCTTGTTAATAAAAGTAAAAATAGGTATTTTTCTCATTCTGCATACCTCAAATAATTTTCTTGTTTGAGGTTCTAATCCTTTAGCGGCATCTTCAAGCATTACTGCATTATCTGCAGCAGCTAAAGTTCTATATGTATCTTCAGAAAAATCTTTGTGACCAGGAGTATCCAACAGATTTATTACTGATCTTTCATATTCAAACTGCAAAACAGTTGAAGTAATTGAGATACCTCTTTGTTTTTCAAGTTCCATCCAATCAGAAGTGGCTTTCCTTTGATTACCTCTTGCTTTTACTGCCCCTGCTTGCTGTATAGCGCCTCCATACAAAAGAAGTTTTTCAGTAAGAGTTGTTTTACCAGCATCAGGATGTGAAATAATCGCAAAGTTCCTTCTTTTATTTACCGCCTCTAAGATATTTTTATTATTTAAGTTTTCAGTACTTGAACTCATTAAATTCTATTTTAACAATCCCACTAATTCTAAACCTTACCATAAATGACTAAATATTGATCACCTTCTTCGAACACTTCTAAAGAGGATAATTTATTCTCAAAAATAAAATCTTTTAATTCTTTTGATGTGTAAGAAGCCTTTAATGATGCGTAATAATCATTAGTCAGAATTTCATTATATTTTTCCCCACATTTTTCTTTTAAATATAAGGCTGATTGTTTATCAATCGGTCTTTTAAGATCTTTATGAAAATTTATAGTCAAATCACTTGATAATCTCTTTATGCAATTAAAAAAATCATTCAGATAAGTAATATGGTGAATTAAACTGTTGCTGACTAATAAACTTATATTTTTTTTGAAAGAAATATCACTTAATTTAAGGCTTTTTATATCTGCACAAATGTAACGCAAATTTTTTAATCGACTCCGATTTAAGGAATTCTTTTTATTTAACTCAGCTATTCGAATCATCTCTTTGGAGCCATCAATACCAATAACATTGGCATTAGGCCATTTATTTGATAACTTTTCAGAAATATTGCCGGGTCCGCATCCTAAATCAACAATCAATTCTTTTTCATTCAAATGAATATTATTTTTAATTAAGTAATGATTTATTTGACTAATAAGATTATTCTCTCCCTCTGAAAAGTCAGCTTTAGCGTAAGATTCAACTTGGTCTTCACTTTCCATTAATTCAGGTTCAACAGTTCTTTCCATAAACTTCCGTGAACAAAGATTTCATAATAAACATATTTTTACACAAACCGTTAAATAGTGGTAAGAATAGTTGCAGACGCCACAGGTAGAGTTATTCTTCCTTTACGGGTAAATTTACATACTTTTTTTTTATCGTGACAATTGCACCAAATAAAGCTTCCTCCGAGAGCAATTCTAATAATCTTAGAAAAGATGACTTCCCAAAAACAGCTCCTGCTGCTTATCCTGTCTTCTTTAGGTCATATAGCAGAAAGACAGTTTCCGGGAAAAGAGAGAATTGGAGTGAAGTTGGAGAAAGAAATTTATCTGGATTAAAAGAATTAGGAAAACTCTCTGATCAAGAATTGATGTTAATGAGAGAAATGCAGAGTAACCAAAAGGCTCAACCATCTGGAAGATGGTTATGGATCGGAGGGACTCCATGGATTAATAAAAACCAGAATTTTTCAGGAGCATATAATTGTACTTCGACAAATTTAATTGATTGGGAAGCTTTTGCCTTAATGATGGATTTAGCGATGATGGGTTGCGGCACAGGAGCAATAATAGAGCCCCATTTTATAAATAAGCTTCCAACAGTAAAAAATAAAATAACTATTAAATCAGTAAGCGAAGTAGGAATAACTCCTAAAGATCAAAGGCAGGAAAAATCTTCTTTAGAAATTAAAGGCAACGATATTTTTATAAAAGTGGGGGATAGCAGAAGAGGCTGGGTAGATAGTTATAAATATCTTCTTGAAGCATCTAGCAATGAAAGTCTTGAAAAAGAAGTAAATGTTCATATTAACTTAGAAGATATTAGGCCAGCAGGAGAATCATTAAAAGGTTTTGGAGGTATGGCGAATCCTATTAAATTAAAGGATCTATACTCTCGAGTTGCTTCTCTATTAGGAAAAGCGATTGGTAGAAAGCTTAATACAGTTGAGTGTTGCTTACTTATTGACGAAGCAGCTGTAACAATAGTCGCAGGTAATATAAGAAGAAGCGCTGGCATGAGGCAGTTTGCATCTGATGACAAAGAAGCTGCATCAGCTAAAGAGAATCTATGGAGTCAAGACGAAGACGGTAATTGGAGAATCGATCCTGAAAAGGACGCTCTTAGAATGGCAAATCATACAAGGGTTTATCATACAAAGCCCTCCTATCAAACAATTCTGGATGCTGTAACCAAGCAATTTCATTCAGGTGAAGGAGCAATTCAATTTGCGCCAGAAGCAATAGCAAGATCAAATGCAGATATTTTGAACGGAGAAGATCTCAAAAATGAATTCATAGAAATATATTCAGAACAAGGTAAAGAGGAAGCTAGAAATTGGATTAATCTCAATTATGGACCTTTTTCTGAAGAAGAACTAGATCATCGAATGAGTAGATATGGACTTAATCCTTGCGGAGAAATATTAGGCAACGATTTTCATTGTAACTTGGCCGAAGTTCACCTAAATCAGATAGATCCGGAAAATATTGAAGAACAAAAAAAAGCCTTTAAAGCTGCAGCTCTTTCAGTGGCATGTTTGCTAAATCATGAATTCGAAGTTGAGAGATATAGAAAAAGTAGGGAGTATGATCCTATTGTGGGAGTTAGTTTTACAGGATTATTTGATTTCTTTGTACATGCGTTTGGGACCCCTTGGTTGAAATGGTGGGAAGCTGGGAGACCTGACAACGAAGAAGGAAAAGAATTTAAAAAGCAAGAAGCTAAATTCTTAGATTCATGGAGAAAAACTGTAAAAGAAACTGTTTGGGAATACTGCGACAAACATAATCTCAGAAGACCTAATAGATGCACAACAGTTCAACCTGCTGGCACTAAAAGTCTCTTAACTGGAGCTGCTCCTGGATGGCATCCACCTAAAGCACAAAGATTTTTAAGAAGAATAACCTTCAGAAAGAATGATCCTATTGCTTTAGCTTGTATGGATTATGGTTACTCTGTTGTTCCATCTCAATCCGATAAAGATGAAAAAGGATGCTTGCTTGATAATCCATTTGACCCAAGATGTACTGAATGGCTCGTTGAAATTCCAACAGAAGTAAGTTGGGCAAACATAGAAGGAGCAGATCAAATAGATATTAATAACTTCTCTGCCCTTGCACAATTCGATTTTTATATGCAAGTTCAAAAGTTTTATACAGAACATAATACTTCTGCAACTGTTGAATTTAGAGAAAGTGAAATTGAAGATTTAGCAAAAGCAATACATAGTGCAATAGAAAATAACGAAGGTTATATTTCTGCAGCATTATTAGCTCGATTCAGTGCAAATGCTACATTCCCAAGATTACCTTTTGAACCTATAAGCAAAGAGGAATATTTATCTTTGCAGGAACAGGTAACTGAAAGGAAAGTAAATAATGATTTCTTTGATGCACTAAATAAATATGATGTTGGAGAGCTCTCCGAAGCAGGACCAGCTGGTTGTGATTCAGATAAGTGTTTACTTCCATTAGCTAAACCAGAAAATTAAATATTAAGTTATTTGTAAATTAATTAAATTTTGTTTTTAAAAATTCAATACATGGCTACATCTTAAGTAGGTATGTAAATTGACTATGACATTAAGCTTAAATATTGGTAATTTTTTTAATGATTCATCTACTCATGCTTTAGTTGACGAGCTTAGGAAAAGAAATACAGAAGAATCAATATTAGAATTTGAAGAAAAATTTAACTCTACAAACGAAAAAAATCTACATATTTATATATGTAGATTTCTTAAAAATAGATCTATATCTCGAGCTTTAGCTTCTAAGTGGCTAATTACAATGATTAACGACAAAGAGTCAAAAATTAATTCTCTGAAAAATTAGATAATTAAGTTAGAGCAGAAAGCCTCCAAAGTGCTATCCCAAAAATTGAAACACCCATTATTAAAGTAAAAGCCAAAGCATTAACCACTTGAACCTTCTCAGTCATGACATTCGCGAATGGAAGTAACTGCGCATACAAAGGTTTTTCTTCAACTACTGCAGCTTTTTTACTAGGAGATTTTTTGTTTCTTGAGAACATAAACATCGTTATAATCCTCTGAATTTTACATTTAAAAAGTAAAGTTATTAAAAATAAATAGATTAATTGAACAAAATGTAACCTGCCTAAATCATTAAATTATTCTAAAAAAAGATTTCATTCCATTTAATAGATAAATTTTCTTCGATTTAGCAGTATAAATGTCATTTAAAGCCTTCACAAAAAATTACCTATATGTTAATATTAATTTGTAGCAATCGCTACCAAAACGTTCAACTTGTAAAAATGCAAGCCGCAAATCGACTCAAGCCATGGAACGGGGACTTGGGCGAAACCGGAGAAAATAGATGACACTTATCTACAGAGGACAAAAATACGTCCAAAACAAAGTAGCTGCAAAAAAACAGCATACAGAATTAACTTATAGAGGCAAAGCTTACACAAGTTAATTACTATACATAAATAAAAAAGGCCACGTTATGTGGCCTTTTTTATGGCTTAAAATATCATATGCTCAATTTATAACTAACCATCATAAATTTTACAATGAGAATTTGTAGGATGCAAAATACATTCCTCATCCCAGTACTCATTAAAAGTATCTTTTGGTAATTGATAATTAAAATCGTGCATTCTCCATATGTCATTCAGTGAATTATTGAAGATGGTAAAAGGTGTTGTAAGTTTCATAACCTTCCTTTGTAACTAGTTACTCTATAAAACGAGTCCACCTATGAAGTCAAGCGAAGAAATACTCAATTGTACTTTCAAACAATGATATAAGATGATTAAATATTAAACCTTAAGAGGAAAATCATGACAGAGGAAAAACCTCTATTTAAAACTCCTTATGATATAAAAGATGTAAGTGCTCTTTTTGCGATAGTAGCCTTTGTTTTAATTATTGCTGCCATAGTTGGTAATAATTTATTTGGGATATTTCAACAAAATGTTAATTTTGGCTAATTCATTTTGATAATAAGTAATCTAAAATCTTCTTCATTGAAAAAACAAGAACCTGTTATTTAGTTCCCTCATGAAGATTAATATCGAGTAATACCCCCTATGTTCCTTTTTTGTTAATTGTATAGATTTATTAATAGAACTAAGTCATATCAATCAATCTAGTATTTTTGCTTATTGATACCAATAAATTCTTCCAATAATATGAACAAAATTTATAAAAGGTTTATTTTATGAGTATTCAAAGAAGTCAAAATCATAAAAGACAATCAAAAAGTAATTTAGAATGGCTAGATGAAATGATAAACATTATAGACAGAATGAAAAACAAACTTTAGAACGTAATCGTAATGGGATTTCCACATTGCCCTATTTGTGTGGCTCTAGCATTTTTCACCTTTTGTGTAGTGGTCACTCGCAGCTACATGTTGTTTTTTATTTATAACGAGTCTTTAAAAAGAAGATCTCCTTTTTTACCTATTCCAAAATACAACCTTAATCCTTTATAGCGATCTGCCAGTAGGGATAATTTATACTTGATTTTTCTCTAATTAATTGTAATTTTCTAGAATTTATTTTTACAACTATTCCGTCAGTTGGATAGTCAGTAAATAATTTTTTATCTAACCATTGTTTCCTAAAGACTTGGACTTGGCTTGTGTAATTACAGCTTTTAATGTCTGGGGTGTTGAAGCCAAGTTTTTTAAGATATTGAATGGTTTCGTATTGATTAAGCTTTCCATTAATAATTTGGAAACCGCAAAAGCTGATACCTTCTGGAGACCCTGCTGCAGCTCGGACGAAGCCTGATGCAATTCTTTGGGAAAAGTTGGGAGATCTATTTGGAGTGAAAAGTTCGCCTCTAATTTGCATAATTCCTGAAACAGGAAGTTTGAGGGGTATGTCTTGAATTTCAGCAATTTTGCTTGTGACATCTATACCTTTTCTAGAAATTGACTTTTCTAAGTTGCCATCTCTGTATTGCAAAGCAATAGCAATGCCATCAATCTTAGGTTCTATTAACAATCGAGTATCCGGTAGCAAACCTTCTAAAAATTCATCTATAGAATTCTTTTTTAATGAAGGTAGTGGGAGAAATTTTTTATTAGTAAAGTAATCACAATCAGGCTCTATTCTTAAAAGATTTTTTTCTAACTGATCAAATTGTTTATCTGTAATTAACGCATTACCTATTCTGTAATTGTGGTCATACCATTCGAGTCTCTCTTCTAGATATGTTGTCATAATTTATTAGCTCCTTTACTGTCATATATTTCTTGAAAACTAGATTGATATGCTGTTATATCAATAGATTTCATATAAAATTATACATGTGTTTCAGAAAAAGTTTCAAAAAAAATTAACCTTCTTTTGCTATAATGCCAAAGTAAAAAAATTAATATTTTTAACCTGGAGAGGTGGTCGAGTGGTTTAAGTCTCTAGTCTTGAAAACTAACTTAAGTATTTTAAGAAGAAAAAATATAATCCTCAAGACCAACTAATATAACTAACTTCTTATTAAGACTCAAAATAACATAAAACTGCTTTAACTCCATAGTGTTGCCAATCTGTTGCAATTTTATCTAGAATTTATTAAAACTTATTTTCTAGATTTTGAATTATTTAAGGAAAACCTTTTTTCATATATTTGTTCCAGTTAAATTTATCACTTTTAATAATTTCATCAATATTTCCACCTTCTTTTCTTAATGAAGAAATTGTTGAACTCATTGCGCCCGTAATTCTTATTGGACTGATAGTGAAAACATTTTTACATTTTCGAGCAAGATAATCATCTCCGTACCAAACTTTTAAATCTTTTGGGATTTGATGATAGTTTTTTTTCCTTAAAAACATTGCGATGCCAAATAATCCACCTGCTTGTAAACCAATATTTCTTTTTAAGTCCATCTTAAACGGACAAATTCCAAAACATTTATTTGTAGGATCATTACTTACACCAATTAGATTAATCGGATCAGGATTTATTGATTCGAATTCTGAAACAAGTGCCATTGCTAATTTATCAACTCGTATATCATCATTACAAATACAAACCAAATCATTCCCAGCATTATCCATTCCTCTATTCCAAGCCTCATTCACATATATATTTTGTCCATAATTTAGGATCTTTATTTTATTAGATTTAAAAACTTCAGATTTTGGTCTTCTATTTATATCATTGTCAATTATTATTAATTTTGTTATTTCTTTAATTGATACATAATACTTCAACGCAGCAATAGTAAATGAAGGTTTTCTCCACATTGAGGGGATTATAAATTCCATTCTTTAAGATATTCTTATTTATTTTTTAATAATACATCTGTTATCTGTTGAAAATTTAAAATAATCAGCAATAAGGCTTATTGTAGGCCTTCACTTCCCTTTGCTATACTGTTTGGGTGACTAAAACAGAATAGACCTTTTGGAGAGGTGGTCGAGTGGTTTAAGGCTCTAGTCTTGAAAACTAGCGTACCGGCAACGGTACCGTGGGTTCGAATCCCACCCTCTCCGCCATATTTATAGACAAGAGGATTTAACTAGTGTTTTTGGGAAACCAAAAGCACTTTTTTATTGGAGATATAGGATTTTTGATTAGTCATATGTTTTTGAAGAGTCTTCGAGTAATCGATTTAATTCTAAGAGTTCTTCTTTAGTGAATTTGCGATATTTTCCTGTTGATACGTCTAATTTAATATTCATGATTCTTATACGCTTTAATGATTTTACTCTGAATCCTAAGGACTCACACATTCTCCTAATCTGACGGTTAAGTCCTTGAGTGAGTATGATTTTGAATTTTTTTGGTCCCAATTGTTTAACGAAACAATTCTTAGTTATGGTGTCTAATATTTCAACGCCATTACTCATGATTTGAATAAAGTCTCTATTAATCGGCCGATTAACGCTTACGATGTATTCTTTTTCATGATTATTTCTTGCTCTGAGTATTTTATTTACGATATCTCCATCGTTAGTTAAGAAAATTAATCCCTCACTGAGCTTATCCAATCTTCCAATTGGAAAAATTCTTGTAGGATATTTAATGAAATCTATGATATTGTCAGATTCTACTCTTCTATCGGTTGTGCAAACAATTCCAGCAGGTTTATTAAAAACTAAGTATATTTTTTCGTGTTTCGTTGATTTTTCTATTCTTTGACCTTCAACTTCTACTTGATCTCCCTCCTCTACCTTGGCACCCATTTCTGGAATTTCACCATTAATAGTTACTTTTCCTTCTTCAATTAGACTATCTGCTACTCTTCTAGAGCAGTAACCAACTTCACTTAAATATTTATTTATTCTAGTAGCCATTTTGTCAAAGTTGCCTTTTAATTATTTGAAATTTAGTTATTTTCTCGAAAAAAAATTATTGACTTTATTTTAACCAATTGATTTAGTAAGAATAATTAAATTGCAACTTTGAAGAGATCCTGTTGTGATTGTTGCTATTGATCTACTACTGACTGTTTAAATTCTAGTTTTCTTTCGAGTTTGTGGTAGATAACTTACCAAGTTGCGAATTTCTTTTTAAATAAAAGAATTACTTATTGTTTGATCTTAAGGTTTTATTGATTAACTCTTAGCGCGCTTTCTTCATTCATCTGAATATTAATAAATCATTTTTCATAAAAGATGTCTACACATATACCAAAAATGTTCTATGTCGATAGTGGTCGTTTTGAACTTATCAGTTTCTATTTTTTTTGATGATGACCTTTGCATTAAGACTTTTATTGATGGATGCTTCATTGAATATACAGGTTTGAATCCAGCTTTTTTTGCTTCGCTATGAAGACCTCTCTTTTGATAGGAATCCATTCCACAGAATAATATAGAGGGTTTATTGTCTAATCCTTCTTCTGATTTCAACATTTTATATTTTAAAACTTTTGCAATCTTTTCTAATTCCCACATTAATATTTATTCAAAAAAATGATCAATCATTACTTATAGTATTTAATGACACTAAATACGCCAACAAAAAGGATAACAATTGCAACACCATAAAATACGAAAGGAATAATCGGATATTTATATAAAGTATTTCTAACTTTCTCCTTGACCTTATCTTTATTAAATTCGGGTAAAGCAAATTCTTTTTCTCTAGGAGGTAAACCCAAATCTTTCCTTCTTTTAGCTTCTCCCATATTAAAAACAAGACTATTCAAATGGTAATCCAATAAAGATCTTATTTGATTTTAAATACACTGTTTATTTTTGTTTTTGTTAAAGTTAAATTTTTATATCAGTTATGGTAAAAGGATTTGCAGCAAAAACACAAAGTACCAATAAAACAAAAAAAATAATTACTTCAAAAGAACCCAAGGGTAGACTCATAGCATGGTCTCCTTGGCCACCAGCAAATTTCCAAACTCGCTATCCTGCTTTTCCTCTGGTACTCACATTATTAATTGTTTTGGTTGGGCAATGGTATATTTCTCTTTTGAGATAATTTAAACCTTCATATAAAGTTTAAATTTAAATTAAATTTAGGATATTTAAATAAATTTGTTTTTCTTTCTATTATTTTCTGCACATTTGCAAGCAGTAATTGTTCCAATAATTTTTGGAATTAAATCAATTAATAAATTTAAAAATATAAAAAATCATGTTCTTATTCCCTTTGGTTTTATTTTTTTAGGCTTGGCCTCAATGTTTGAGATGATTGATCATACAAAAACAAATTGGATTTATATAAATCATTCTTCTCTCTTTAATTGGTTTTTTTATACTTTTCTTGCATTAGGTTTAACAAGTTTAACCATTTCAGTTATTAAAAACAAATTTGCTATTGGAACAAATATCTTCCTATGTTTTTGCTCAATAGTTTCCTATTTGTTAATTGATAAAACGATCGCTCTAACATTTCAAGTAATTATTAGTATATTTTTAATCATAAATTGGCAACGAATGTTTAAAGATTGGATCTTTATTGCTTACCCAATCTTTGGTATTATTTTTACAACTTTCTTTGGAACAAATCTTTCAATAACTGGGAACCAAATTTGGCATGTTTTTATTGGCCCATCAGGGACCATTAGTGTAATTACTTTTTATTTAGTGTTAAGGAGATCAAAAAATAAATTATCTGAGGTTTTGAAATGAGCAGATTTATCATTATCTCTTTTTTAATTTTGTTAACTTTCATCTTTTCACCAAATAAAACGCTAGCTGAAACACCTCTTGATGTTTATATGAATGATTTTTACTCTAAATCAAATGAAGCCAGCAAAATTCTCAAAGAAATAGAAACTACTCTCAAAGAGGGTTCTAGAAAAAATGTATGTTCAAGACAGAGAGAAGCTGCAAGGTTAGGATTATTAGCAAATAAATCCTTAATTAAAGCATTTGAAGTAGGAGGAACAGAACCACCAATGGAAGCTATACAATCCAGTCAAAAAAGATGGGAATCCATTTACAATGAATGTTAAAAAATGCAAGTAAACAAAAAACTTATGAAGTTATTTAAATTTGCATTCTTACAGATTTGCTAATAAATGGTATTTCAGGTTCAACACCATTAATACACTGGAAGGTAGAAAAAATAAAAATAGATAGTGTAAATATAAATACTATTGAACCAAATTCAACTAAAGGCAAAATACGTAATAGATAACTAATTATTATCAGGGCAATATCAAGGAGTAATGCTTGGCAAGCGTTATATCTTATGAAATAAGGGACATTTGGATTTCTTACAACTCCTGCAAACAATATTATAAAAAATAATAAACCCCCAAAAGGTAACGATCTTTCAATTATCGCAACAGGAAATGTGAGCAATAAAAGTACTTTTAAAAAAGAAAATTTATATAATAAATAATATCCAAAAGGCAATGAAGCCTTCAATGGCAAAGTATAAAAAATAACTGAAGTTGCTCGTTGAATTATTTGATTCAATTAAAACCTACTCTTTAATATTAAATTTAACGTATATTCATAAAAACCAACTTTACTAAATATCATTGTATATAAACAATTAAACTTTAAATGAGAATCTTACACACCATGTTGAGAGTTGGTGATTTAGATAAGTCTATTGATTTTTATGTAAATAGATTAGGAATGGATCTTATAAGAAGGAAAGATTATCCTCATGGAGAATTTACTTTAGCTTTTGTTGGCTATGGTTCTGAGAAAGACAGTGCAGTAATTGAGTTAACTCATAATTGGAGCAAGAAATCAGAAGACTACGAGCTTGGAAATAAGTATGGACATATCGCTATTGGTGTAAAAGATATACATCACATTTGCAAGGGATTAGAAGATAACGGCTGTAATGTTACGACTAAACCAAAAACGATGAAAAACAGCACCACTGTTCTAGCATTTGTTGAAGATCCTGATGGATATAAGATTGAACTTATTGAAAGAGATTAATTATGGCAATTTCGGAATTAAATGAAGATACACAGGATCAAATATGTGATCTTCTTGAAAATTTGCAGCAAATAGAGAAACTTAAAAATAAAGATATGCGTATTTTGTTAGATAAAATAGTCAGAAGATATGGAGGAAAAGTAGTAAATAAATAGGTTAGTTTCTATTTATTTTGCTATAAATTAATTGAGGCCAAACCTCAATGAGTTGAATATATATTTAGCTCCAAGACATAGATTGGTTACGTATAGTAGTGTACTCAATTTAATAACCCTTCTGGTAGTGGGAATTTCTGGAAGGGTTTCTTGTTTTTACTTTGCCTTGTCAATAAAAAATTAAATATTAATGGATAAAACTATAACTTGGCTAATTAAAGGGGTTGTTCTTATTATTATAGGAGGATTCCTTCTTGCATATTTAAACTTAGAGAAAAAACCATCCTTAATTTTTTCACAACCTACTATTGAGGATTTGAAATATAAAGAAATAGATAAGAAACGGGCAAATGCGGAATTTGCCGCAAAAAGAGATTCTATAGACTATTACAAATTTGGAAGTAAAATTTTTTGTAATTCCTCAATGAATAGCTGGATTGAATCAGTAAATTATTCTAAGCAAATGGATTTGTATATTTTTGGGAAAGACGCAGATTTATCAGAATGGGATGATTCAATCAAAAATTATGAAAACGAAAGGTCAAGATGTAGAGACCTTAATCCTTAAAGGAATGTTTATTTACCTAGAACTGTGGGTAAACCCAAAGGTCGTAAGTCTTAATCAGATTAGATAACAGTTATCGTATTTTAAATTTATAATACCGAGATAAATACTACAATCTAAACATATTCCAAATAGAATCTATAGACAATTTAAATGGATTAAACTATTCTTATATTACAGCTAAGAATTTATGTCCAAGAATTGGTCTTACATTAGGGATGAATGGCTTAAGAGCACAACTATTGCGGAGGCTGACGCAAAGTGGGCATTAGAAGCTTTAATTAATACCGAAGAAGATTTATTTGAAATAGAAAGAAAATTTAAAAATAATCAAGATGCATTAGGACAAGTTAGAACTCTAAAGAAAAAAGTTAAAGAAACTATATCCTCAAAAGAAACAAGCCTCGATGACATCGCTTTAAATACCTCTAATTCAAACAAAGTTCAAATTTCCGTCCCATCAAATCTCAATTATCTTTTAAAGGTTTGGGCAGCTGCAGAAGGCCGAGATCTATCAAGTGTTGCATTTCAGTGTTTAGAAACTGGTCTTAGAGAAATGAAAAGCAAAGGTTCAATTCCATCGATAGCAATAAATCGATATGATTCTGCTTGTCAGAAAAGAATTGCCTTAGCAGAAGTGAATAATTTATTAGAAAAATATGAAATTTCTCAAAACGAAAAAAAATAAAATGGTACTAAAAAAATTAAATAAAGAATATCGGAAATTTATTTCATCATCTTTAAATTTAGCACCTCAAAAATCTAAATTTGGAATAGTTTATACTCTTTATTCTGATAGGTTTAATTCAATAGAAGTAGGTTTTGCTGAAAATGATAAAATCCTGAAAAATAAGCTATTGCAAAGCGATTTGATTTTATTAGATAAAAAGAAAGGCAAAAAGCAAGACCTTAATTTATTAATAAAAACTTTAAATGAATTGGACATAAATTTTTCTAGTAAATTAAATTTCAGGTACTCTAATACTTTAATAAGACATTTATCTACTTTAGGTTGGCCCGTGGGGCGATCAATCTATAAACAGAGAAGAATCAAAAAAGAACTATCATTTGCTTAAATTTAAATATAATCACATTCCAAAGTTTCCCTAGTTTCTCTATTCGTAAAAGGATTTGTTCCTGAGGCATCTTTACAAAATTCCCTCACAACATCCCTTGGTAAGTAGACATTTGTGAAATCTGCTCCTTGAATTTTTACATTTTCAAATTGTGTACTATAAGCAAAAGAATCCTCTAAATTAGTATTTGTTAAATCAGTTCCATCCAACACTGCTGAGTCTAGAGTAACTTCTCTTAAATTAGAATTACTTAAATTAGTATCCTTTAATTTTGCTCCATATAAGCTTGCATTTTGAAGATCACAATCAGACAAATCTGCATCCTGTAAATCTGTCAAATAGAAAGTTGCACCTTGCAAATCAGATCCCGAAAAATCAGTTCCTAGCAATGATTGTTTGCCATAATCTAAGGCTGCGAAACAACTCGATGGAAAGATTAAACTAATCGAACAAATAATCAATATTATAAATCTCATTTTAATCTAAAAATGTTTAAATAAATTCTAACTTCTTAAGTTAAAAACAAGAAATATATTTTTAACTGAATGCTATATTTGTTGATATCAAAAATATAAAAGTAGATTTTGAATATAAATCCTTTTGATGTGATCGTAGTAGGTTCAGGCGCAACGGGAGGAGTAGCTGCTCTTACTTTAGCCGAACAAGGAATTAGAGTTCTAGTAATAGAAGCAGGACCTCAAATTAAAAGAAATGAGGCTAGTAGTCATGAGCCAAAAGATACCTTAAACAGATTATCGGGAATAATCTCAAAGAAACATGCTAATCAAAGTCAACATCCTGGTTATTGGAAAAATAACCCTGATTTATATTCAAATGAATTAAATCATCCATACAGCCAATCAAAAGAGAAGCCATTCCTTTGGACTCAAGGAAAGCAATATGGAGGTAGATCATTAACTTGGGGAGGTATTACCTTAAGATTTTCTCCAGATGATTTTCACCCATCAAAAAAAGATGGGTACGGACCAGATTGGCCTATAACCTACGATGAGTTATCGCCTCATTATGATTTTATTGAGAAATTTTGTGGAATTTATGGACAAAAAGATAATATTGAAGAAGTTCCAAATGGGAAATATATTGGTGAAATACCTCTCACAAGTAATGAAAGTTTTTTTGGGAATCAAGTTAAATCAAAATTAAACTACCCATTTATTCAATCTAGAGGATTTGACCGTAACTCCTCAGTTAAAGAAGACCAATGGCCGAGATCTTCAAGTATCGGGACCACCTTTAAAAAAGCCATAAGCACCGGAAATGTTCAAATACTTTCTAATCACCTCGTAGAGTCGTTCGAAACAGACAAAATAACTGAACTAGCTACAAAAATTATTATAGTAAATCTAGAAAATGGTCAAAGAATATCATTAAATTCCGATTTAATTATCCTATGTTCATCAACAATATCAACACTTAGAATTCTACTTAACTCGGAAACTAAATCAAATTCTTCGGGTTTTAAAGATACCTCCGGTAAGTTAGGTAAATATTTGATGGATCATATTTCGATCTGTAGGTTTTTTTCAATGCCTAATACAATTCAGACAAAAAATAAATTTTATTCTAATTCTTTTCCTGACCTCTCGGGTGCCGGGAGTTTTTTCATTCCCTTTGGATCAAACTTACCTAAACCTGAAAGTATTAACTTTTTAAGAGGTTATGGAATTTGGGGCGCTATTGATAGGCTTGGAATCCCTAAATTTTTAAAAAAAGAATTAAATTCTTCTACAGGTTTTCTAATCGCCCATGGTGAGGTCCTACCAAGAAAAGAAAATTCAGTAACACTCTCTAAGAGAACAGATAGCTGGGGGATTCCAATACCTCATATTGAATTCGAATGGAGTGAAAACGAATTAAATATGGCTAAACATATGGAAAGTACGATAAGAGATTCTATAAAAGCGGCAGATGGGAAAATCAGAAGAATTGATGAGCTCATAAATATCCCATATATGGGATTATTTACAGAAAAATCTATTGCACTTTCAGGAAACCCACCACCACCTGGATATTATATTCATGAAGTAGGGGGAGCAGCTATGGGATTTAGTGAGGAAGAAAGTGTCGTCAATAAATCAAATCAACTATGGAGATGCAAAAATGTCCTTGTACTAGATGGTGCTTGTTGGCCAACTTCTTCATGGCAAAGTCCCACCCTGACGATGATGGCCATAAGCAGAAGAGCTTGTTTAAATATTAAAAAGACTTAGAAGGTGTAAAAAGTTGATTTATATAAATCTCTGAAACTGAACTATCAGTGCATCCATTTTGGACAAGAAAAGTAGCTAAAGCAGAATTTATAAGTTTGTATTGATCCCAAGTAGGATTATGTAAAACAAAATCTTTCATAGTTTCATAAAGACTTTCTGAAAGCTCAGTTTCTAAAGAAACTTTTGATGGGAAAGAATTATCAAATTTAACTTCAATGTTACTCTCTTGATTTATTTGATTCATAAATACAAACTTGGTTTTTAAATATAATTGTCTATTTTTTTTAAAAAGTCAAAAATATATTTTTATCACTTCTACGCCATTATCAAATGAGACTCATGTTATAAATCAGATTTAACAAAAACGGTTTTCCAAAGGGGTAAATTGAAAAAAACTTTAAGAAAAGTCAATAATAATGTTGAAGTGCTGTTATTTTCGAGATAAGGCTTCATACCTAAATCCATGTGGATATGGACGTGGAAAACTTATTATTAACTGTGGAAAATATAGCCTAAAATGCATTTCTAAATATCTATTAGGAATACTTATATATGATTAGTCTATTGAGACCAAACTAAGAAAGAGACAGTTGATTCAGTCTTTTTCAACTGAATTTCTTAAGATTTGATCATCACTAAGCAAGCGAAGCGTAACAGGACCTAAGGGATGTTTTGAATTTGGGTAAACACTATGATGATGATGATGTTTGCTATCTTCATGTTTATGATGATGTTCATCGTTATTTTTTTCTACTAAAAGTACTGACTGATTATCCACATCAGTCAAGTTTTGACTATTCGTTTCGCATGCCCCATTACATTCAGAATCACACAAATCACAACTGAGTCCTATGCCCTCAACATGATCATGATGACTTTCTTGTACTAATCCAACTTCTTTTTCAAAACCAAATAAGTTCGATCTATATTTGCACAGGGAACAATTCATAAAATTATTGCTTTCGTCATTAAAAATTTCTTCAATCCTTTCTACAAATGTTTGAACAACATATTTATGAGATGAAAGATATTTTGCCTCATGGAATTCAACATGTGGATTATCAAGTGCTACTAAATCGCTTTGCCTTTTGATTCTTGTTACAAGTACACCTGAAAAAAGAAAGTAAGGAAAAATAATTATGTTTTTATAACCAAGTCTTACAACATTTCGTAACCCAGGTTCAACTAATGGAAATGTTACTCCAGAGAATACAGTTTCTCCCCATCCCAAACCAACACCTTCAACAACCATTCTTGTAATTTTAGATACGTTAGAATTCGCATCAGGATCAGAAGAGCCTCTTCCAACTAATACTAATAATGATTCTTCAGGAATTAGAGAATTATTTTTTTGGAATACTTCTTTAACTCTATCGCAGGCTGCACTAATCATCAAATTATTAATTCCTAATTCTCTTCCATAAATTATTTCTATATCTGTTTTCTTCGCATAATTCATAAGCAAACTTGGTATATCATTTTTCACGTGCCCAGCAGCAAAAAGCATAGCCGGTATAGCTATTACTTTTTTTATAGAACTATTTCTTAATTTATCCAAAGCATCAATAAGAGATGGTTTTGCAAATTCCAAAAAACCAAACTCAACTAATATCGATGGATATTTTTTTTGTATAAGCCTAGTTAATTCCTGAAATTCTGTAATAGCTAATTTATTTCTACTCCCATGTCCACAAATGAGAATGCCAATTTGCTTATTTAAGTTCGAATCAAAAGTATCCAATTGTAAGCAATAACTAATAACATAATAGTAAAGAAGAATATTTAGTAGTGAAAAAAAATAATCATTTACTTGAAGTCCCAAATATTAATTCCAGTGATGCACAAGTTAAAAACCTAATTTATAAAATTGACGATGATATATTTAATAGCCATAACAAATTATCCCAAAAATCAGAATATCTTTGTGTTTGCAGCGGGGGTACTACATCAAGCTGTGCTAGAGATGGTTTAATTACTCTTGATTTAAGAAAAGAATATAACCAAATTCATCTTGAGGAAGAAAAGAATTTAATAAAAATTGGAGGTGGGGTGATTATGAAGGATCTTATGAATTGTTTAGAAAAACATAATAAGACCTTCCCTACAGGCCTCTCAAAACTTCCCGGAGCAGGTTACATATTAACCGGAGGAATAAGTCCGATGAGTCGAAGATATGGATTAGCTATTGATAATATTGAGTCTATAAAAGGATACTTAGGAAATGGAAATTTTATATCATTAGAACAAAAAAGTCTAGATTCCGCCCAAAAACTATTATGGGAAGGACTTAAAGGTGCTGCTCCTTTTCTCGCAATAATTACTGAAATTGGTCTTAAAACATTCCAATCTCACCCTATTCAAATTATTGAAGGATTCATAGATGATAATGAACTCTCAAAGATTATTAATTTGGCTGAAGGATTCCCAGAGAATTTAAGCCTACAATGGATTTATGCCGAAGATATATATATTTATATCTTCGCGGAGATAAAGAATGATTCAGATAATAAAATTACCAAAAACTATTTAAAAAAACTTGAAAAATTTAATTCTCTCAAAATAAAAAGTTATGAAAACTTTAATCAGATAAACTTTTTTCCAAAAGAATTAGATCTATTTGAATTAAATAAGAATAACCATTCAGAAGTAATAAGCCTTCTTGGAGGAGATTTAAAAGATAATGTTCAAATTTTTGTTAAATGTATGAAAGAAATAATTAGGGACAAACCAAATAAATCTTGTTATGTTGCCTCACAACAGCTTGGAGGAAAGACAAAAGAACTAGACCATAAATCAAGTTTCTTTATTCATCGGGCAAGCACCTGGAAACCTTGGATCTATGCATCATGGAAAAAAGGTGATCTTAAAGAAAAGGAAATTGTTTTGAAGTGGATGAATGAATCGTGGAAGAAATTAAAAATATTTTTTCCAAAAATACATCTAGCTCAGATTCATAATCATTTAAATTCTCACGAAGAAGAAGTCTATTTATCTTTTGGAGAAAGACTTGGTGAATTAAAAACTTTAAAGAATATTTGTGATCCAGAAAGTATTTTGCCTCCTCTATAAGGTAACTTTTTAAGTATAAGAAGAAATTAAAATGTCAAATTTCACCAAATATTTATCTAAAAATTGGTTAGATGATCCAAAATCTAATATTCTTTCGGGATTAGTAGTAGCTTTTGCAATGATTCCTGAAGCGATTGCTTTTTCAGGAATTGCTGGGGTTGATCCTAAAGTTGGACTTTATGGCGCATTCTGCTTGTCTATAACAATTGCGATTCTTGGTGGCAGAAGGGGTATGATTACTTCCGCGACAGGATCAACAGCTCTTTTAATGACTGGGGTTGTTGCTTTTGGCGAAGCTCAGGCCCCTGGAACAAATCTTGGTCTTTCCTATTTAATAGCAGCAGGATTATTAACAGGTGTTTTTCAAATACTCTGGGGATACCTAAGGCTGGCTTATCAAATGAGGTTTGTACCAACAGGTGTATTAAGCGGATTTGTAAATGCTCTTGCTTTATTAATATTTCAAGCTCAATTCCTTCAACTAGGAATTGGCATTAATGAAGGGAAACTATTAGAAAATGAACTTTCAAAATATCCGACAAATAGTCAAATACCTACTGTTTGGATTCTTGTAATTTTAGGATTAATTGTTATTTACGGATTTCCCAAAATAACAAAAGTAATTCCTTCTCAATTAGTAGCAATTGTTTTACTTACTTTAATAAGTTTATTTTTTAAATTAGAAATCCCTACTGTTAGTGATTTAGGGACATTACCGAATGGATTCCCTAGTCTCTCCTTGCCATTTGGTGAATTAGCTAATGGGAAAGTACCATTTAACCTTTCAACTTTAGGTGTAATATTGCCAACATCTTTGGCAATATCCCTTGTTGGTTTAATGGAAACATTCTTAACTCAAGATATATTAGATGATGCCACAGACACAAGTTCCAACAAAAACAAAGAAGCAAGGGGACAAGGTATAGCTAATATAATATCCTCTTTATTTGGAGGCATGGCAGGTTGTGCGCTAGTAGGGCAATCAGTTATGAATAATGAGAATGGAGGTAAATCTAGATTATCAACTTTAATTTCAGGATTATCTTTACTGTTAATGATCATCCTTCTAAAACCATGGATAGGGGCCATACCCATGGCAGCTTTAGTAGCAATAATGATCACAATTGCAGTAAGCACTGCTGATTTAACTGGTTTGAAGAATATTAGAAAGATACCAAAAAGTGACACTGCAGTGATGCTTATGACATTTGCAGTTACGATGCTTACAAAACCACATAATCTTGCCCTAGGCGTTATTGCAGGAGTTGGTTTAGCTGCAATACTTTTTAGCAGGAAAGTTGCAAAAGTAATCACGGTTTCAAGAGTTAAAGGTAAAAATCAAACAACCTACAAAGTTGAAGGTCAATTATTTTTTGTAAGTAAAATATATTTTCTACAAGGATTCGATATTCATGAGCATCCAAAAGATATTTTAATTGACATGTCTTTAGCTCATATTTGGGACCAGAGCGGGGTTGTTGCTTTAGATCAAATTATTAGAAAATTCAAAAATAGCGGTTCGAAAGTTGAAATTATTGGATTAAATAAAGAAAGCTTGAACTTATTTGAAAGACTGGGAGGTCTTGAAACCTCTCACTAATTAAATTTAACTTAGACTGACTTGCTGATAACAAAACCATAGCCATTGCTGGAAAAGGAGATTCCGATGAGATCTCCAAGATGTATTTGAACAATTAATATCAAAATTCTCGGGCGGAGGTACATCCCCCTTTTCTTTATCTCTATTAATTTCGCTAATTATTCTATGCACTGTATATTCAGGATGACCTAAGTGCATGAGTTGTTTTTGATCTTTAGTTTCAAATATTGTGTAACCAACATCCTTGCCATATGCAAGCAAATTCAATTTCCCTTCTTTTTGAGCTTCTTCCATTTCAAGATCTGGTAACCCTGCATATCTACTTTGTGGACAGATAAATTCGTCATCTTGCGTACCCATTAAAGGATGACCAGGGGAAAGACTCTTTAATGGGAATACCCCGAATAATTTCTTATCAAATACTGTTTTATTAACACCAGCCAAATAGGCAAGTGCAAATCCTGCCCAACACAACCCAAGAGTGCTCGCACATAAATTTCTTGCTTCATTAGTAATATTTACAAATTCATTCCAATATTTAACTTCTTCAAAAGCTAAATGCTCAACAGGTGCTCCAGTAATAATTACTCCATCTAATGGTTCTGGATCATTTGCGTCCTCCCACGTTGTATAAAGATTATTTAAATGGTTAAGATCCCATGTTTTATATGAGTGAGTTTTTAATTTTATCCAAACAGGCTCTATTTGAAGAGGAGATAAACCAAGAGGATGTAATAAATTGAATTCGTATTGCTTACCAAGAGGCATGATATTTAAGATACCAATCCTTAATGGACGTATATCTTGTCTTTCAGCCAAATCCGGTTCAATCCAAGAAATATGATTTTTCTCAACGTCACTAATCTTGTGATAATTACTAGGTATTATTAAAGCCAAAGAATCTCCATTATTTAAGTAATTTTTGAAAGTGCCTGCTCAAAATCTGCTTTTATATCATCAATATGCTCTATACCAACAGATACTCTTACCATTGTTGGAGTAACGCCTGCTGATAATTGCTCTTCCTCTGATAATTGCTGGTGTGTTGTGGATGCAGGATGAATAACTAAAGTTTTAGAGTCTCCCACATTAGCAAGATGACTAGCTAATTCCAAAGAATCAATAAATTTAACAGCGTTTTCATATCCGCCATTTAAGGAGAACATAAGCATACATCCCATTCCTCTGCCTGTAGTATATTTTTTAGCTCTTGAGTAATAAGGATCAGATTCCAAACCAGGAAAATTAACACTTGTAACTTGAGGATTTGAATCTAACCATTTTGCTAACTTAAGAGCGTTAGAAGTTTGTCTTTCTATTCTCAAACTTAAGGTTTCTAAACCTTGTAATAATAAGAAAGAATTAAAAGGACTTTGAGCTGGGCCCCAATCTCTTAGACACTCCAACCTAGCTCTTAAGGCAAAGGCTATATTCCTATTATCAGGGACACCTAAAGATTTACATATATCACTCCCAAATCCGAACGCATCCCAATGTACTAGGCCATGATAAGCATCACTTGGTTCACTCATAAGTGGGAATTTTCCATTACCCCAATCAAAAGTTCCTGCATCAACAATTACACCACCAATACTCGTTCCATGTCCTCCTATCCATTTAGTTGCACTTTCTACAACAATATTGGCACCAAAATCAATTGGTTTAATTAGAGCTCCTCCTGCCCCAAGAGTATTATCAACAATTAAAGGAATTCCATTTTCCTTAGCTAATTTAGAAAGACCCTCAAAATCTGGGATGTTGAATCTAGGATTTCCCATTGATTCGACATAGATTGCTTTAGTTTTATCATCTATTTTGTCTTTAAAACTATCAACACTATCTCCTTCAGCAAATTTAACTTCTATTCCCAATCTAGGAAATTGAACTTTAAATTGATTATAAGTTCCTCCGTATAAAAAGGATGTAGAGACAAAGTTATCTCCTGCTTTCATACAATTTACTATTGCCAGAAATTGAGCAGCTTGACCTGATGAAGTTGCTAATGCAGCCATACCGCCCTCTAAAGCTGCCATCCTCTTTTCGAAGACATCAGTAGTGGGGTTCATTAGTCTTGTATAGATATTTCCAAATTCCTTTAATCCGAAAAGATTTGCTCCATGCTCAGCATTATCAAAAACATAAGAACTTGTCTGATAAATAGGTACTGCTCTAGAGTTAGTAGTTGGATCAGGCTCCTGACCTGCATGTAACTGAAGAGTCTCGAACTTTTGGTTACTCAAAATTTTAAAATTAATCCTATTATCTATTTAACTTAAAAACTTCCTAAAAATAAATACAAAAAAGATAAATCTTTATAAATCCTCTTTTAATGATGGATAATTTTCCCTCATAAATGATTTTAAATCTTCATTTATTTCAGATCTTAAATCCTCTACATTTTTGCTGTCGACAATCGGGAAAGTTTTGTTTGCTTCAGGATCTTTTTCAGTAATAGATTTCCAGCTTTTACTCACATCTTTTTCAGATTTATTAAATATATTAATGAAATCAAAAGGCTCGTCATTATTTTTAGCATCGTATTCTTTAAAAGCTTTTTCAATAATTTGTTTTCTATTAACAAACAAATTTTTAGCCTTCAAAGTATCTGGTAATCCCATTACTGGTTGCAGCTCTTTAAGAAGTTTCAACTCCTCTTCAATCAAAAGAGTCCAAACACTTACTTGTTTTTTGGGCAATTTAGATTCACTAAAAATTTTAATTTCTTCAAGATAGAAATTTAACCATAAATAATAAGATTTCTCTTCAATAGATTTTTTAACAGATGCTTTTTTATTTTGAATTTTCGGAAGTAACTTCTCTGCTTTTTTCAAAAATTGTCTGTCTTCTCTTTCTAGATTTATCAATCCCCATCTTTGACTATAGTCCCATAAGTCTTCATACCTTGATAAATCTTCTTGGTTCCAACCAAGTGCTTTTAGTTCATGAGAGCGATGTGATAATTCTTTATTCAAAAAAAGACCTACTTTAACTTAATAATTCTAACTCTGAAATTAGGATAAGTAAATAATAGAAAAGA
>QCUF01000012.1 GCA_003210825.1 Prochlorococcus sp. AG-676-P15-1
TTTAATCATTCCCATTGCTACTTGAACAGCTTGTTCTTGTGTTAGTTTCAAGTCGCAATCGTAGTTATATCCAAACGCAATTGTTCCACCTACCATCGGTATTTGAACAAGTCCTCTAGTAACTTTTTTTATATCAGAATCTTTCATTGGATCGTCAGAGGCTCCAAAATTAACAGTTTCATCTATGAAAGCTTTTCTTCCAGATCCAGAACCTACTGCTTGATAATTAACTCTAGGGCCTCCAGATTTAGCTAAGTCAAAAAACCACCTAGTATAAATCTTCGAAGGGAATGATGCACCAGCACCACTCAATCTTTTTGAAGCAATCGCAGATGGAGAAAGCATTAATGAAATTGCAGAAGATAAAATGAGAGTTTTTTTGAAAATACTCATTAGCCACTTAGATTGAAGACAATTTATTTATAGCATCAAACAAAAAGCGAAATACAAAGATTAAGAAATACATCAAAATATTTTGATATAATCAATAATTATTGATATATACGACCTGTTCGCTCTTTTTAAACGCTTATTACTTGCATAAAAAAGAGGGTTTTATCCCTCTATGTTCGATCGACTGTCAATCAATGATATTTTACAGCTCCTAAAGCACTAGGTCTTTGTTTAGCGATTATTTAGCGATTAATTGTATATCTAAGGATAATTTTGTATAACTTTGGCCTATTTTTAAGACTCGTAATTTTGTAGATATAGCAACTAACAAGCTATAGCCTGACTTGTTTATTTAACCCACTGTCTCAAATTGGAGGGCGGGTGCTTTGGGAGCACTAGGTCGCAGGTTCGAATCCTGTCGCCCCGACTCTAATAATCCAAGTCACAGACAGGTTTCCCAGCCTGTCTTTTTTATTGGTTAAAATATGACCGCAGCCAAAACGGTCAAATAACGGTCAAATGCATAGTTCATAACTAGCAGGTTATTATTGGTTGGTTAAAGCTTGAACGAGTTCTTTCAGAATAACTCTGAAAAGAGAAAATATAACAATCCCTGCAGGCACAGCAAAAATCCTACTTATAAAGTTTATTCCAGAGTCATATCTTTTATGATTAAGCAATTTTTTACGGTTATTTTTTGCATCTAAATAATTTGGATTAATCTCAAGTGCTTTATTTGTTGCTGCTAAGGCTTCTGATTCATTTCCAAGTCTAAGATGCATCACCCCAAGATTAAGATAAGTCTCTTCAATTAATGGTGCATTTGGATATGTTTCAATAACTTTCTCAAAATCTTCTTTCGCCCCTTTGTAGTTTTTGGCAAGCATTCTTTCTATCCCTCTATCGTGGAAGAATGATGCTCTTTCTACATTTTCATTAAATTCTCTATTTCTAGTTTTTTCTTTAATAGGTGAGGAAACTTTCTTTTCTTTTAAAGGTTTAATTGACACTCCACATTTGGTACAAAAATGATCGTTAGGTGAACATTGCTGACCGCATTGAGTACAAAACATAAATTTGAAAAATTAAATTATTTTATAGCGACCTTAATTCCACAAGTACCACAAAATTTTTGAGATTCTTCTAATTTGTTCCCACATTGAGCGCAGAATTTAAAATTAAAAGGATTCGAATCAGAAATATCCTTAGTCTCTCTCTTTAAAATTTTTTTATAATCATCTGATTCTGCCCATTTCAAAAGTTCTGAAGCTCTTAAAACAGACCATGGGTGACTATTATCAACAGTTAGTTGAAGTCTAATTAACTTGTTTAAAGCACCATAGTCAAAATCTTCAAAATCTTTTGCTTGCTTTGTAAAAGTCTTTTCAAAATCTTCGATGTTAACGTTATCCAAAGGCAATCCTGATAATTTTATAAAGCTTCTAATACAAACCTTAGTATCCTGACAAACTAGTAATCCTGCTCGATCTGCGGTAAATTCTGACATTCTACGCCAATAAAACAAAGCATATTTAATTCCATTTCCCGCTAAAGCCCCAAGACCCAAACTTAGTTGCCCTGCAATTTGAAGAAAATCGCCTAAGTTATATGCTAAGTAATAATAGAGTACGTGTCCGCTTTTAATATGTCCTAATTCATGTGCAATAACATAAAGTAACTCATATCGATCTAATCTTTCAATAGCTGCATAAGTAAGTACTATTACTGGTCTATTTACCCCCTTAGCGAAAGCATTGATAACTGGACTATTTTCTAAATATAGTGGAGGAATCTCTTTTATATTCAAAATTGAACAGGCTTCAAGCAAAAGATCATAAAGATAAGGGTAATTATCTTTAGTCACTTCAACATTTGAACCAGTAGTTTCAAAATACAAAACCTTATCAAAATATTCTTTCCAAACCTTTTTTACTAGTCTTCTTGTTCCTGGAATTGCTTCAAGCTTTTGAAGAGCAGCTCTATCTAAAGGATGTTCATATTCAGTTGCTTCTAAATCTTCAAGAATAATTTTGTCCATATTATTTAGTGAATAATAAATTCCTTCTCAAGAGGTCATATTCTTCTTTATCAATTAATTCTTGATCAAAAAGAACTTTTAATTCAGTTAATTTTTCTCTAGAAATAGACTTAATAGATGGAATTAATTCTTTACTATTTGAAGAATCCGAATCCAAATTATTAGAGAGATTTAAAGCTGACTTTCTAAGGGTATTGTATTCGCTTTCACTTATAAGCTGGTCATCAAAAAAGGACTTTAATATTTCAAGAGTTTCAATTGGTAAATTGTTATGACTTTGTTTTTTAGTAGTTATATTATTATCTTTGCTTATATCACTTGTCTTTTTTTCTTCAATTGGTTCAAGATTTTTTGCTTCAGCGATGTTTTTTAAATCTTCTTTTTTAAAATTTACATCTTCTTCAATATCTTGAGAGAAATTTATACCTTCTAATTTATATCCGCATTCTCCACAAAATAAATCTTCTTCTTTAATGGTGGCTCCGCAGTTTGGACAGACTGAAACCCTAGCTTCTTTTTTTATATCTTCTTTTTTAAGTAATTTTTTGTTCTTAAATGTTTCTTTTTGAAACTTTACTTTTTCCTCTTTTGTTTGAATAGAGTTATCAGATATTTTGACATTATTTTTTTGCTCAGCTTCATTATTAACTTCTAATTGTTTTCTCTTGAAATTTTCATGAGCTGAGAACCTTTTATAAAAAGCTGTTTGACTTTCAAAAATAGGACTTGGATAATTTTTAAGATATTCTTTCTCATCATCCTTTAATTTTGATGTCCAGTCAGGGTCTGGTTTCCTTTTATTTTTTATGAATTTATATGCAGGATCTTCACCATTTTTAGATAAACTATCTCGATTACTAGAGGAAATTTTGCTCCCAATATTTTTAATTGTCCCAAAAAGTCTTTTTTGAGCTTCTAATGGATCATTTTTATTATTTTCTTTCATTTACTTTTAATTAAAAACATAAATGTGTTAAATCAAATTATATTGCAATCATGTAATTAATACTTTTTTAATACTATGTTTTGTATTGAATGTGGAACTAAATTAGATATTGGTCAAAAATTCTGTAAAAACTGCGGATCACCCATAAAAGTGTCAATAGATAAAAAGGAAACCGTTAAAGCTTTTAATACAAAAACAGACTCCAAAGACATAACAAAACAATCAGGCAAGAAAAACAGTATTTTATATGTTTTTGGATATACCTTTGTAAATATTCTAATAATTGCCTCCAAGAGTGGCTTTACTAGCGATGGTTTAGCGTATGCCGTTGGTGGTGTATTGCCATCATTTATAATTTTACTTTGTTTGACTGGTATACAAAAAAAGGGATTAAGAAAAGTTCTGATGTTTTTCTTTTCTGCAATCTTTTTTATGTTGCATCTTGGTTTAAAAGGAATTTAACTATTAATATATTGCGGTCAAATTGCGGTCAAATATTACTCTATTTGACAAGAGAAACCTCGCAGAACCTAGCAAAAAAATAGTTATAGCTTAAAAACCTAGTGATGCCAATATGCTGTGCGGTGTTTTGGGAGCACTAGGTCGCAGGTTCGAATCCTGTCGCCCCGACTCTTAAAAACCAAGTTATAGTAGCGAGTTTCCCAGACTCGCTTTTTTATTGGAAAATCTGACGGCAGCAATAGCCGTCAAATTGCCGTCAAATTAAAATAATCATCTACAATTTGGTCCATAATATAAAAAACCCTCCATAAGGGGAGAATCATCATAATGATATTTGTCATAGAGTTTATAATCCAACTCTTTTGAAGCTCTATAAACCTTTCTAAAATCCCTGCAAGTATTCTTTCTTCTACTTTTTTTAGTCCAAGAATATGCAGAACCTCTCCAGTAATATCCTGCAATCTTAATGTATGTGATATCGAATGCTTTTGCTGGATCTTTGAGATTTTCTACTTCATCAATAGTTGGAGCATATTCAAGATAAGAAGTGAAATCATCTATTGAGAGTTTCTTATAATCTAAGGCTTTTTGTTCGTTTTCATCCTCCATATATTCATTTTCATAATGAAGAGCCAGATCAAGATATAAATTGCCTCTATTAGCTAAAATATTTTGTCTATAACCAAATGGATATAACCTTGAATAAAGAGGGTTTATCTGATCCGTATAAAGTTTTAGGCTTCTTGAATAATCATCAATAGAAGCTTCATAATATGTTCTTTTTATTTTATGCCTTGTTTCTTGAAAATTATCATGGCCAATCTCATAATTTATATGTCCTCTCCAAAAGTAGGCTAATGAATTTTTTGGATCAAGTTTTATTGCCTTGTTTAAATCCTGTAGTGCATCTTCATGCTTAGATAAAGTTAAAGATTTTAAAAAACCTAGAGCCATATAGTATTGAGAGTTATTGTTATTAATTTCTACAGCTTTGTTTATATCAAATAAAGCTTCTTTGAATTCTTCAAATTCAACAGCATTTATTATTCCTCTTAGATAATAAGCTTCACTAAAATCTGGATTGATTCTTATTAAATCATTTAAATCAGTTAGCGCCCCCAAAGTATTTTCTAATTCTAAATATCTTAATTTAGCTCTCGTTATTAAACTTTTTACATCATTTTTATCTTTAAGAAGTTTTTTATTTAAATTATCCTCAGAAATTGATTGATCCAAAACATCATTACCTATACCTTTTTGGGTTGGAGCATTATTTTTTTTTGTACTCATTTCCTGAATGCAACCAGAAAAATCTTTTGCTTTCAGACAAAATTCAGCAATTTCCTTATCGATAGAGGCTTCTAGACTCGAAAAAGGAATTAGCAAAAAAGGAAGAATTAAAACCCTCCTTAAGATTTTTTTCTTAAAAATTAATGCCGTCAAATCGCCGTCAAATTATTAGTTTAGATATTATATTGTTTTTTAATTTAAATCAAATGCGTTTTATAACCTATAGAGCCAGTGCTTCATTATCATTTTAAGTGCTTTGGGAGCACTAGGTCGCAGGTTCGGATCCTGTCGCCCCGATCAGTTATAGCAGTAAGTCTCAGCTAAAAATATATTTCCCTCAAAAAGTCTTTCCCTCAAAATTCCCTCAAATGAGTTTTTATTTCTTCTTTTCTTCTAAATAACCTCTTTCTCTTCCGTATTCAATTGATCCAACAGTATCTCCAGAATTTCTAGTTCCCTTCCCTGTGACATTGCCTGCGATAGGGTCAATTAATGACTTATTTGTTGGCCAAACTGCCCATATAAAAGCTGCTAACCAAGGGACTCCTGCTGCTATTGCAAAGGTATTGATACCTAAAATAACCCACTTATAGGTATGTCTTCTGTAGAAAGCAATGAAAGTAGGTATAAAATATATAACTAATAGAAATAGACCAATTATTAAAAATTCCATATTTTCGGATTTTCTATGATTCTACATAAGTAATTAAAAGATTAATAATTTTTTAATTAAAGAAAAATCTATTTCCCTCAAATATCCCTCAAATGGCTAATAACTAGTACAAAGATGTAAAAGACCCGTCTCCAAAACCCCAGCTATAGCTATAAGTCTAAATTATAGCCTTGTTTTAGCGGGTTCTTTGGGAGCACTAGGTCGCAGGTTCGAATCCTGTCGCCCCGATAAGTTATAGCAGTAAGTCTCAGCTTATAATATATTCCCCTAAAAAAGTCTTTCCCTCAAAATTCCCTCAAATAGATAATATTCAATTTATTTAAGATGCCCATTTGCAAGGTTTTGAGTATTTTTTATAAATTTCAGCATGACCTTCTTTGACTAATAATTCTTGAAGGTTTTCTCCATTAAAACTTAATTCACCCACAGTTCTTCCATACTTATCTTCAGTCACCCTTCTAATTGAAACTTTCTTACCCTTGATCTTTTCATTTAAAAAATTTTTAGCAGCTATTGCTTCATTTGGTTTTGCTCTTTTTCCTCTTATTTCAGGCGTATCAATACAAGCTAATCTTATTTTCTCTCCTTCACTGGAAGTACAAGTATCTCCGTCATAACAACCTTTGATTGTAATTTCACCAATCTCAGGTTTATTTGATTTTCTCCCAAGAGCCTCACAAGCTACCCCATCCTTATCCCTATCAAGATATGAATGTCCTGCTTGAAGAAATTTTTGAGCTTTTGACCAATCGCCAATATCCGCACATCTCTGCTTCTCTCTCTCTGATAAGGGAATTTTTCTACATTCTGGGAATGCAGTAGCTTCAGACCCTTCATAGATACAAGATATTTCGCCACTCTCGAAGTCATAGAAGAATGAGGGTTGATTTTTTAAATCTTTAGGGATTATTGAAACAAGCGAAAATTTCTCATTACCAGTACATTTATTAATACCTTCATTATCTATTGCATAACCTATTAAGTTTGCAGGAGTGTATATTAAATCTCCCCTAAGATAATTTTTACTTTCGCATTCGATTTTTATACTTGAAATTGCATTTGCAGCTATTACTTTCTCTGCTTTTCGAACGACTTCGAGAAATCTCGAAAAAGCGACGATTCCAAGGATAGATAAAACCCCAAAAACCATTATTAACTCAATTAAACTAAAGCCATTATTTGATCTTTTTAATTTTTTAAATGAATACAATTTAAAAATATTTTTAGAAATTTTAACTTATTCCAAAACAATTTTTAGTACTTATTTTATTTTAAATTCCCTCAAAATTCCCTCAAATGATTAATTCTTCAACTTTGAGATACTTTTAAAAATACTTAAATTTATTCTGCTGCAATAAGTCTAGATTATTAATTAATTTAGCGAGTGATTTGGGAGCACTAGGTCGCAGGTTCGAATCCTGTCGCCCCTATTGGGATCTCAGCGAATAGCAAAATAGCTTTTGTGCAAAATATGTGCAAAATTTATTCTTCTTCAAGACTTGTCAATTTTTGGGTATTTTGCGAAAAATTAGATATGTACTTATTGCTGATAAAGGTAGTGAGAGAAATCCTGATATTGCAAAAGAGATCTTGAATTTTCCATGGTATTGAGAAACTTCTAAATGCTCTTCTTTTGTCCTTTCCTTAAGTTGCTTTTCGTTCGATAAAGGGGGTTCCCCTAAAATTAAGAACCCAATTAAACATTGAAAAACAATGTAGGAAGCAAAAAATGTTGAAGATTTGATGAATATATCTAAACAACCTTTCATTTGATGATTTCCATAATCTTTATCTTAACTCTGAGCTTATTTCTTGACCGAGAGCTTTGGGAGCACTAAGTCGCAGGTTCGAATCCTGTCGCCCCGACTCTTAAAAACCAAGTCATAGACAGGTTACCCAGCCTGTCTTTTTTATTATTTAAATTCTGTCCTCAATGATTGCGGACAAATTGCGGACAAAAGACTTAATTGAAAGGGAAAGTATTCTTAGTAGGAGAAATAAAAAGCACTTCAAAAACAATTCCAGTCAAAGCAATAGGCAATACCCAAATAGCGATAAACCTATGATCAAAAAATCTTAAATGGTCTTCTCCTTTAAAAACACTTTTTAAAGAGGTGTACAAAGTTTCTGGTCTTTTATAGGAAGGGCCATTTTTAATTGGAGAATATGGTTTTATAAATGTAGAAGAAGCTGCGAATTTTGCAATTTTTCTAATTAAATAAATAGGTAATACCCAAAGGGCTAAATATCTTCCACCTAACCACTGTCTCGCATTAGGGAGAGCATATTCTTTAATAGATTTATTCTCTGGCATTCCAGATTCCAAATTCCTGTAGATATTTTCTAATGAGGATACTTTTTGTGATTTATTAATCATTTGTTTTTAAGAAAAAATTAACCTAAAAATTAAAATATTCCTAACTACTAAAATAACTAAAACGTAGTTAAGAATATTTGCGTTGGCTAGGTTCATAAAGACGGAAGCTATACCGTTGCAGATTCGCCAAATATCTACATATTCTTTATAAAGAAAAAACTCTTTTTTAAAAAGTAAATAATATACATAACCATGAATAAAATTTAATGACTGGATTGCTATAGAAAATTAACTTAAATATTCCTGACTAATAAAAATTATTTAAACCTCATTTTCTAAGATTGCGAAAAAGAAAATGAGGTCAAAGGGAGGTTCTCATTGCGAACCGCTTTATCAAAGCTAGCGGTTAGTAGATTGCCCTAATATCTACTTACATATTTATATAATGAGATTTAAAATAGAGGAAGATTAATTTTATACAAATAAGTGTTTAATATTTTATGTAATTATTGCTTAGGAAAAACTAATTAATGCATTAACTATAGTTATTGAAAGATAAAAAAATGCATAAAGAGAAACCGCAAAAAATAAATACTGTTCTATGGGAATCATGACAAGATATCAATTATGGGTAAGAAAAATTTGATTAATTTTTTTTTAAAAAGATATTCTCTAAAATATAACTTTGTTCTATTGATTCATTTTTAAGAGAAATATTTTTTGGCAAATTATTATTCGTAGAATTAAAAGCACCCCATTTTTTTAGCCAAAATAAGGTATAAAAAAATGCAACTAAAAATGGTGCTCCAACAATTAAAAATCTAATGTCCATCAAAATTTCCTATTAATAAGATTTAAACTGCATTGCCAATATTGCTCCAAGGAAGAAAACAGTTGGGATCCCTAGGGCATTAACTGCTGCGGTTCTTACAGTAAATACTGGATAACCTTCTGCAGGTCTGCCAACATCAGGAATTAATGCTGAATCTTCCCATACTTGATAATTTTTAAAAGGAGTTACTCCCTTCTTTGGTAATCCTATTGGCGTTAATCTAAATACATCCCACCTACCTAACCAAAAGACTGTAAATATCCATGAGAATATTATTGGTGTAATAACAAGTAAAATCCTGAAATCCATTTTTAAAAAGTAATATTAAATTTGATTATTATTTTGTCTTTTTTAGTTAAATAAATGATTTGATCATTAACTTATATTTAAAGAAAAACCCCTAATAACATTGTTAATAATCATTAGTAACATCATGAAATGATTAATTGAATTATTTAAAGTATATTTTTTGAATTGAGATATTTAGATATTTTTTTTGATGTAGGTTTTAATTAATTAAAAAACAAATATGGAAACCTTTAGATTCTTACTTTTTGGTTTTGCAGGGGTTAGTGTAGTTTTCTGGGTGGCAATAATAGCTTTATGGCATGCATATATGTTTCCAAGATTCTTCAATGAAGATAAAGGTTTAAATTCTGTTATCAATCAAGAAATAAAAGTTTCAACAGATCCAATTTTAGGCAGTTTAGTTAACAGCAATAATTTCAGAAATAGAGATAAATATTCAATGAAAGGTTTTGTTATTGCAGACTTTTCATCTGCAAGTAGTAATTTTAAACTAAATAAACTCTACACAACAGTAATGATTGGAGTTACTTTTGCAAGTTTTATTTTTCTCACTTATGGATTAAGCAGTTCAATAACAACGGTAAGTTAAATGGAATCTATATATGTAATTGTTTTTATTACTTGCTTTGTTTATTTAATTTTTGACTCATTCAAAAATATAAATATTAAATAGATTGCTAATGTTTTTTACCAGTTAATAAAATTTTTCTTCTTATATAAAAGAATACTAATGTAGTTATTATCATTACAGGTGGATGAAATGATATTGAATTTAGATATTCGAAGTAATCAAATGATGCCAAATTTTTGCTCGTAATTTCTTAAAACTATATTTCATCTCTCAAATCTTTATTGATTTAAATAGATCAATATCTTGTATAAAATGCTAGTTAAATTTTTCATAACAAATATTTTGCGGACAAATTGCGGACAAATATTATTGTATTTGTCACGACAAACCTCGCAGAACTAAGCAAAAAATTAGATATAGATTGAAAACCTAGTGCTGCACTATGGCTGATAAGTGCTTTGGGAGCACTAGGTCGCAGGTTCGAATCCTGTCGCCCCGATCAGTTATAGCAGTAAGTCTCAGCTAATAATATATTTAACCTAAAAAGTAGAGTGCTCAAAAAGTGCCCAAAACATTTTTTTCAATATCCTCTTAATAGAAAATAAAGTTATTCAATAAAGTTTTAAATTATTTCTAAATTACAATCAGTAACTAAATTTTGTATTGATTGAAAATCCCAATTCTGGATTTACCTGATTGTTTTCTCTAACAAAAAAAACTGGGATGATTTTAAATTTATCTGAAATATTGATCTCACTCCAACCCTCATAACCGATTTTTTCCTCTGAATTATATGTGCCCACTGCAATACCAACTTTTTTGTTCTGGAAACCTTGTTGTAATGCAAAAACCCAATTCTTTATTGTTTTACCTGAATCCACATCCTTATATTCAATAGACGCACTTATTGAAGGAAGGTTTTTTGGTTTGTAGAAAGTTGCTATCCCATAAGCCTCAAAATCATCATTCAGATTAGTTGTGATAGTTCCTCCAAAATCTTTCTTTGTCAATCCAATTTGACTAATAATGTGTATTGATTCATTGTCAATTTGAGAGCTATTTGAAGCAATTTTAAAAGAGGCATTTAATCCATTCTTTTTCTTATTCGATATCCCAAGACCTGGACCAATCCCAGAGGATGTTGTGTAATTACTTCCATCTAAGATTGCAATCCTCTCATTGTAAGCAGTAGATTTCCCTGCTAAACCGTGATAACCAAACATCTTAGGTCCAATTATTGCTTCATATTCATCATCCAACTCAAATTTATATAAAAGAGTTGAGATTTTAAGGTTATCCCCTTTTTTACTTTGCAAATCAAGCATCAAGGGACTATTAAGTGCATTCCCTGATTCAAAAACCGTCAATAAATTATCTGTCCCTTTGAAACTAGTATTTAATCTAATTTTATTCTCATATGTAAAGTGTAAAGACTCACTTGAAGCGGACTCCGATAGTGCTCCTAATGTAAAAAATAAACTACCTTTAACATTTGTAGTGGGGAAATAATTTTTTTCTAACTTATCTTTCGAATTTATTTTTTCATCAACTTTTTTCGGGGATCCGTGGGCATCTAAAAATAAAACCTGTAGGACAAAAAATATAAATACAGATAAAGTCTTATTTTTAATCACTGGTAAAATCTATAACGATAAAGAGATTTGCAAAAGTCAATATTTACCAGCAAAAAAAATTACAAATTAATTAGCTGGATTTTTTGTTCAAGAAACTTAAAAAATTTTAAATTTAAATCAAAAATAAAGATACTATTTTCCAAATGGTACCCAAAAAGTGCCCAAAGTTGTGAAAATAATTTTATTATTTTTAATAATCTTTCTCTAAAACTATTGCAATAACTTAGGTCTTAAAAAATCAATATAAATTTCGGATGCTTTGGGAGCACTAGGTCGCAGGTTCGAATCCTGTCGCCCCGACTCTAATAATCCAAGTCATACTAGCGAGTTACTCAGACTCGCTTTTTTATTGGAAATATTTGTCCACGCCTAAAGTGGACAGATAGTGGACAACTTCAATTCTGCTTAACGGTAATTTTCTTGCTTTTTCCTTATTTTTTCGTAAGTATGAGTATATAGGCTTTAATTTGGGGTTGACAATTATGGAAATTCCAGACGAAATGTTGAAAGAAATTAGAGAAAGTGGATACGATCAAGAGCTTGTATATAACTACATAAGAGAGCTATTAGACAGCGAGAAAAGAAAATTTCCTAAAGAAAATAACAATCTAGAGCTTATAGACAATTACTTATTAGACAAAGATGTACAAGAACCTGCTGCTGAGATACTGATAGCATCAGAGCTTATAGACAACTACTTATTAGATAAAAGATTTATGAGAGAGCTTGAAGATAGGGATGAATATGATGCGGCTTAAAAAAAATAACTAATTTTTTATGCTGCTAGTTTTTGTCTAGCTTGTCTTATTTTTAAAATTGAATAAGTTTTTGAAGCCCATCTTTGAGAATTATTAGATTCAGTAACTAATATCTTTCTAGTTAATTTGCCTATTTTAAATACTTCTACTAAGCCAAAATAAATTATTGCCAGAACCTTAGTTGTGTTTACTGCGACTGCTGCTATCTTTTCAATTCTTTGATCTTGCATTTGAACTTATTAAAGCCAACTAAAATTACCAGTTATTAGAAATTATGCAATGACAAAAAAAAGAGGGGTAAAGCTCCACGTGATTTTGAAAAAGTGGACAAATGTTGCTTAAATTCTCAGGACAAACTACGCAGAACTACGCAAAAAAATAGTCATAGCTTGAAAACCTAGTGCTGCACTAGAGCTGTTAAGTGCTTTGGGAGCACTAGGTCGCAGGTTCGAATCCTGTCGCCCCGATTGACTTCTCAGCTTTATCAATTATCCTCTGGGCGATACTCTGGGCGATCATTTGCTATACCTTGCTGCATTATTCTCGAGAAAATTTTATAAAAATCAAGCATAATTTAAATATTTCTATCTTAATTTTCTAACTATACAGATAAGTTCACGCATGTCAGTTCTTATAAAGTAAGTGTATAAACCAATAATTAGGAAAATAAAATTAAAAGGATTAAATAGATTATTTTTTAATAAGTTAAAAGCAAACTCTTTATAAAGAGTTGATGACGAGCACTTTAAAACTCGCATCGAATCAGATTCAATTTGTTCTTTTAAACTATTTTTTGTATATGGTTTTTTATGGGTAAAGTCATTAAAAAAATTCCATTTAACTATTTTTATATCTGGAGTTTTTAAAAATAAAATACCTGATATTTTTAATAGTTTATTAATCTCAAATAATATATTTGATGGTTCTTCAATATGCTCAATAACATGAGAACAAATAATGATATCAAAAGAATTTTCTTTAAATGTTAATTTATCTTTGACCATATCACCCTGAATAAATTCTATACCTCTTTTTTTAAGTAATTTTTTTAAATCATCGCTTAAATCGCAAGCAAAATATTTATTCTTTGATTCAGTTACATTTTCTGGATAATAATTGCATAGCCCAGATCCAATATCAAGAATTTTTAATCCTTTGGCTGAATAAGAAAAATAATTTTTGATCAATTGATCTAATTCATGATTTGCTATTGAACTGTTATTACAAACAAGTCTTAGTAAAAAATATTTTAAATTTCTTAAGCCTTTCTTTCTACTTTTTATATTCTTCGATAGCAAATTAATATATTTTGAACCTTTATTAACCATGGTCTTAAATAATTACTTTAGGATATTTTATTTTTATTTTTTTCTTTTTTTAAGTAAACATCCTTAAACTTAATTTTTAAAAATTAATAAGTTACCTTAAAATAATTTTGATTCTTGTCTACTTTAATGAAAATATACCTAATAAAGAAAAGATAATTGTATAAATAAAAAAATGCAGAAAGGTTTTGGTAGTGCACCTAAAAAAAAGATTATAAAAGATACTAGATATTTAAAATTCCTTAATGATGAAAAACATGCTCAAGATTTTTTAAAAAATAAAAAAAACCAAGAAGCTAAAAATTTATACTTGAAGCTTTTAAAAAGTGGTTATCAAAGTTATGAAATTTTTTTAAATTTAGGATTTATTGAAATAAGTGAAAAGAATCATAAAGAGGCAATTAAATATCTTACGAAAGCAAAATCACTGAGTAAAGAAAACAATCTTAAATTGCTTTTTGGATTGGTAAATTCTTATCTTTCATCAAGGGATATAAAAGAAGCAAGGTTAATACTTGATGAAGCTATAAATAATAATCCTAAATCAGAGTTACTAATTTTTAATTATGCGAAGTTTGAAGAAGATTTATTCAATTTTAATAGGGCTATTGAGCTCTATGAAAAAGGAATAAAATTAAATGCCAAAAACTACAAAGCATTATCAAATTTGGGTGGTCTGTACCAAAAAACAAACAGATACTTAAATGCAATTCAGGTATATAAAAAGGCAATTAAATTACAGCCACAAATTGCCCATTTAAAAATAAGTCTTTTGACATGTAAAGCATTTGCTTGTGATTGGTCTGAACCTAAATACATCCAAGATACTTTAAATAAAATTGACAAATTGGATCAAGAGATTTGTCCTTTTGAGCTTTTACCTATCGAGGATAACCCTAGTAATCATTTAAAAAGAGCTAAACATTTTTTTGAAAGTAAGTATAAAAGGGCTTCACAAAATATTTCATACACCCCAAAAAAGAAAATTAGAGTAGGTTATTTTTCTGCAGATTTCCGAAAACACGCAGTGATGTACCTCATAAAAGGATTATTCGAGTTACATAATAATGAACAATTTGATATTTATATTTATTCAATAAACTCAAAAGAAGATGAATTAACAGATGAATTAAAAAAGAATGTAAATGTTTTTAGGAATATATCAGATGTTTCTGACGAAAATGCAGTTTGTATCGCACGACAAGATTCTTTAGATATTGCAATTGATCTTATGGGATATACAAAAAAAATGAGGCTTTCAATTTTTTCTTTGAGAGTTGCTCCTATTCAAATTTCATACTTGGGATATCCGGGATCTACAGGCGCTGACTGTATAGATTATTTAATTGCTGACAAAGTTATTATCCCTGATAAATTCAAAAAATTCTATAGCGAAAAAGTGATTTATATGCCTAATTCTTATCAATGTAATGATAGTAATAGGAAAACGTCTAAGAAGGAATTCAGGAAAACTCAGCTCGGTTTGCCAGAAAATGCTTTTGTTTTTGCCTGTTTCAATGCAAATAATAAAATTACGACAATCGAGTTTGATATTTGGATGAGCTTATTAAAGAAAATTAAAAATAGTGTCTTATGGCTATATAAATCTAATAATTATTCTGCAATTAATCTAAAAAAAGAATCAGAAAAAAGGGGTGTAGAAAGTTCAAGAATTATTTTTGCGGACAGAGTTAGCAATGAAGATCATTTATCAAGAATAAAATGTGCTGATCTTTTTCTTGATACTTTTAATTATAACGCGCACACCACTGCTTCAGATGCTCTTTGGTCAGGAGTACCTGTAATAACAAAACAAGGAAAAAGTTTTTCGGCAAGAGTCTGTTCTAGTCTTTTGACTTCCCTAAGCTTGGAAGAGCTAATAGTTAAAGATAATGTTGAATATGAAGAGAAGGCATTTAGTATCGCAACCAACAGCACATATTTAAAGGATTTGAAATATCGTTTAAAACAAAGTAGAACCAAGTCCTCCTTATTTGATACAAAAGGATTTACAGAAAATCTTGAAAAAATATATATTAAATTAGTTAGAGATTTATAGTTCTAAATACATTTGATAATAATTAACCCATATTAGATTTAGAAATATCTGTAAGTATTTTTTTTATATCCATATCGATTAATTAGCACAAAATAGATCGAAGTAGATCAAACGAGTGCTCTCTAGAGTGGCCCTTTCGCAAGATGAGAAAGTAAGCAATAAAAAAGAGAGTCAAGGAAACTCACTCTATGAATTGGTTTTTAAGAGTCGGGGCTACAGGATTAGAACCTGCGACCTAGTGATCCCAAAGCAATCGACACCCTATTAGCAGCACTACGTTTTCGAGCTTTAACCAAAACTTGAGCAGTATTGCGTTATTTGTCCTGACAAACTGCGTTATATTTGTCGGCGATTCTACGATGCTTAAATTATGGGTAAATAATTCATTGCTCGCTGGGAAAAAGAATTTGAAATCCACACTTTACTTAATAAATTCCTGAAAAACATTTGATTGTGATTTAATAAGTTAAATTTCTAATCACTAAATGCACTTAAATAATCGCCTTTTGATGGCAGGAATTATTTGCACATCTCTATCAAGTTCGTTATTTGGTTCTCCGACAAAAGCAGACGATAAGAAAGGATTTTATCTAACTATTGGAGGTGGACTTGCTGCAATTCAAGATAGTGAATGGGATGATAGGAGGGGGTCGACGGCTTATTCCGGTGAACTACAGCATGACAGCGGTTTTAGTGGCGAATTAGGAGTCGGTTACGATTATGGTAGGTCTAGCATAGAAATTACTTGGGCTAGAAATTCAGGGGATTTAGATGCAATTAGTGTTGATCAAGCAGGTATTGCGGTTGCAGTTTCTGGTGGTGTAACTCAAGATGGTGTTTTCGTTACAGGTTTATATGAACTAACAGAAAATACTGATTCCAAAATCACCCCATACATAGGAGCTGGGTTAGGTATCAATAAAACTGAATGGGATAATATAACCATAGCAGGAAGTAACGTAGGTGGTGGTTGGGTAAGTAATGTAGCAGGACAAGTAAAAGTAGGAACTGCTGTTGAAATGAGTGAAACAAACGATTTCTATTTAGAAGGGGTCTATTCTCTCCAAGGTGGATATACAGTTGATAACTTTGAATATGGAAGTGTAAATACTTGGGGTATTCGCACAGGTTTTAAATTTAGAATTTAAAGTCTCAACACTTTAAACAAACTTTCATAGAAAGAGATCAAGGGACAAAACAAGTCATATAACTCTGAATATTTTTGAATAAATGAGAATATCCCTGCAATTGACAGCTTTTTGATCGGCTGAAGTAACCGACATAATTTATCCAATAAAAAAGGCAGGATGGGAAACCTGTCTTTTTTATTGGAAGATTGTCTCATATTGAGAAAGGGTAGCTCTAGGGGTAGCTAGCATCTTCGAGGATTCTCTAAATAGTGTTACCCTCTCAGTTGCCTCTAGGCTTATTTTCCTAAACAGGTGAATTACAATTTATTTCAGCAGAGAAATTTGGAGTAGGTAACGCTAAAACAGCTTGTAGTGGTCGTAGTAATCGTTTCATTTATAAGGTAATATTTTCTTCTTCAAGTTTTTTCTTAAGCTCTATAGGCATATAAGCAATGTCCTTCTTAATTGCCTCAATAGCATCTTTATACTTATCAGGTTCAGCTAAAAGCATTTTGATCAAATTGTATTGACTTTCTATTTCTTGTGAAGAAAATTTTCCCATAAATAAAGAGGGTTTTATCCCTCTTAGTTTAGATCGACTGTCAATCTCTTTCTATGAGTAGACTTTGGCAACTATTGGACCAGCTTCTTCATCAGTAAATACAGGTGTGGTTTCCCAATTTAAAAATTCACCCCATTCAGCGGCATGTTGATATATTGCTTTTGGATCATCAGTCTTTAAAACTATCCAACCCTCTAAAGAGCCAGGTGCGTGATATCTTCCAATCATCTCAACTCCAGGATAATCTCCCCCACCACCAAGAAATTTTTCTGCACCTTTTTGATGATATCCGGCCTTAAATGACCAATGCTGCACATAAAGCATTTTATTTTTTAATTTTTATTGACTTTCTATTACTAGCAAAAAAAATAATTCCTGAAAATAAATATTGTTAATTAGCCCTTATTTAAAATCGACTTTCCAAAAAACCATTAAATTAACGACCTAATTAACACAGTTCACTAGATCGTATAGGGGGTAGCTTATATCTATTAACAACTTGTGTGATCTTCGAGGATTATGCAATTAGCTGTCTCAAACTAGTTCCACTATCTATCATTAGTTAAAAATATAACAAGATTCTCAAGAAATTCTTAAAAATAACGCCCAGTGCTTTGGGAGCACTAGGTCGCCTCGATTTTCTTCTCAGCTTTCTCAATTATCCTCTGGGCGATCTCTGGGCGATCATTTGCAATATCTTGCATAAATATGCATACTACATCAAACGATATAAATAATTAAAAACTATTTATATGTATTGAGTAAAAAAATATAAATCCCCAACAAAACTGCTATTGCCACGCCTGCACCAATAACTGTAGCTGGTTGATTATCCCAAAACTTCACGAAAAATCCCATAATTAATTATTAAAGGATTGGATATGCTATCCAACCAAATAAGGTGTAGTTAATAATCACAGCCATAAATCCAATCATTGCAAGTCTGCCATTAGTTCTTTCAGCAATAAACCAATAGCTATTTGGCCATTCAAATTTAGAGGTATTGGATATTTGATCTTCTGAAAGTGTATTTTTTACAGAAGTATTATCCTGATCAACATAATAATTACTATCTGGGTAATAGTTTTCGCTTCGAATATTGTCTTCTTTTTTTTCAATCATTTTTAGAAACTTGAATTTTATATATCTTAAAAAGTAAAAAGCCTAAATAGGGTTAAAAGTTATTTTTTAGGAAGGTTGGATGAAGACCAGTATATTTAAAAGTAAATTTAAATACTTGATGACCTATACAATATACCTATATTAATGGTGCACATGTATTGCTAACTAATCGCCCTAGAGGGATCCAATGTTTGGTCTGATTTTTCTATAGCAGTCGTGCTAACTCCCCAAATGGCTGGTTACATAACCAGCAAAGTAGCTTTTAATCTTATTTGAAAAGTTTAAGAAATCAGCAAAGGATGATATTAAAGTTTATACCCATCTCTTCTATGCAATTCATTTATTAGAACCTGGAGGACTTAAACACACAAGACGTCATTATATTGATTATGAGTTTGAAACATGGAACGAACTAATTGCTGGAGAGTGGACTGAAGTAACAAACCAATTCCAAGAATTGCATGACTAATTTAAACTCTCTCAAAATGAATTTATTAAAGGACGATAGAAAAGTTTCTGTTTTAGACCTATCAAAAGTATTAGCAGAATTTTTTAATGGTTTAGTCATTAAGCTTGATGAAGAATATGCATATGACACATAAAGAATTTGCAGATCAAGTTTCCGCAAATTTGTTTAAGCAAAGTGGGGAGATAGCAAGCCAAAGATTTGGCTTGAAATGAGAAATTATTTATAACAAATAGATAGTGAAAAACTTAAGTTGATGCTTAAAGTAGCTATTTGTAATCCATATAATAAAAGTCGATATTCCTATCGTTTAATAAATTCCAAATTTGAATGAAAACCTCTCTTATAGGAAAAAGATCCAGAGCGATATTAGGTATTAAAATAATTACTATCGATGTTGGTGCAATATCATAAAAAAGTTATTAGCTACCCAACGGGAAGATGCATGAAGGGTAAACAAGAAATTACTTTTAATCAAGAAATAAACAATTACTCTATTTAAGGTTTAAATGTAATCTCTAGTCTGAAACCCAACTTGTGATTTTTGTTGTGCTATATATGTGACCTCCGGATTCAATATTCTTTATTGTTTCTGGATCTGAAAATACATGCTTAGCTACTCCTTCTTCAGCTTGATGTATAACAATAACTTCTTTAGGGTCAATTAAACTTTTGCCGCGATAGAGAGGGGTTAGACCAACTGTTTTATGAAATGCATCTATCTCAGGACCATCAAAATTTTTAACCCACTCTTCAAATGTATTTGAAAGCTTAAAGGTGAAAACAGTAGTTTCGATAGTCATAAAGAAAAAAGGGGGGGTTTATCTCTCTAAGTTTAGATCGACTGTCAATCAACAATATTTTACGCCTCTTAAAAAGCTTTAGATTTACCTTTAGCAATTAATTGTATATCTAAAATAATTTTGTATAACTCTAGCTCATAAAGGATTAAATTTTAAAGCTAAAGTAAGTTTTTCTATATTTTTTAGTGGAATTAATGATTGATCATGTTATTTTTTTGATCATTAAACTTCAGTTTTTAATTATTTAGATTCATTAAATATTATTTAAGTTGGTTTATTAAATTTGCTTACTTTAAAAAGTAATTTTAGATAAATTTGATTTAATTATTACTAGATATTATTTCTAGATAAATCTCTTCAAGATTTTTTGTATATTCTTTAGCATTGGATAAAGATGAATCTTTTTTTAATAAATGAAGTAAGTTCTTTATTTTATTTAATTCGTCTCTATTTCTTGCAAAATATAAAGCTTTTTCTTCATATTCCCTCTCACTACTAGTAATCAATTCATGCAAATTTATTGAATTTAAAATACTCGCCGACACTCTAGCAGAAAAACTTTTTCCTATTTTGGTCAAAACTGGTAATCCTGAATTCAGTGCATCAGATGTTGTAGTATGTCCATTGTAATTAAAAGTATCTAAACCTAGATCACCTAGTGAATACCTTGCTAAATGTCTTTTTAGGGATTTTAGTTTATTTGCGAAAATTAATCTTTTTGAATTTATATTTCTTTTTAAAGCTTCTTTCTTTAAATTTATAATTGAAAAATTATTTGATTTTTGTAACCAAAGAACACTATCTTGCACCTCGTTCAGTAATCTCATCCAAATATCAAACTCCCTTTTTGTAATTTTTTTATTGTGATTAAAACAAGTAAATACGAAAGCATTGTTAGGTAAATTAAATTCTTCACGCGTTACTTTTTCACAATAATCTTCACTCGCTGGCAAATTAGGTGGGAAAAATTTTGAAAGTTTCATTACTTTCTCAGTGTAAAATTCTTCAAATTTCTTGGGAATTATAATTTTATCACTCAAAATATAATCATATATCCTTGATCCCATTGTGCCCGGATATCCTAAATAGTTTACTTGAATTGGAGCTACTTTATTGCTAAATATATATGTTCTGCTGTTGGATGTATAACCCATAAGATCTACAGCTATATCTAAATTGTCTTCTCTAACAGTCTTTATTGTCTCGTCTTCACTAAGGTTTTTAATATCCTTAAAAACATTTGCAAGACTTTTTAAAATATGTATGAATTTATCTTCATTGGGAGTAAAAGAATAAATATATATTTCAAATTTAGTACGATCATGCGATGTAATTATCGATGGAAATAAACTCATTAAGGGATGATTCACTTTAAAGTCCGCAGAGAAATAACCAATACGAATTTTGCTATTTTTGGGAGAAATTATTTTTGATTCTTTTCTTTTATGGTGCTGATTGTAAAAATTTTCAGATCTTTTTAAATGATTTAAAGGGTTATCATCATATAAAAAAAAGTTCAGTGGATTTACAGACCCTCCAGATAGACCTAAATTCTTAATCCAATTATCAATCTCTGGAATATTATTCCAATCGCAAATTAATCCTTTGCAAGTGACTATTTCGTACTTTATGGCCGGCAGTACACTGTCAATCTTATTAGCTTTATAGAAACAATCTATTGCTAATTTGTACTTTTTTAGTTCTTTATATACTATTCCTTTATTTAAGAATCCTAAAGCATTATTTGGTTTAATTTTAAGGGCTTTTGATATGTAAAAAAGAGCTTTGTCTGGTTCGCCAAGATTTCTCATGATAACGCCTAGATTTAAATATGCTTCACTATTATTTGGATTAAGAGAGATAGATTTCCTAAAAAGCAATTCAGCATCTTTATAGTTTCTTAGATGAATAAGCAAACAGCCGAAATTATATAATGAATTAGCATTATTTGGATCTATCTCTAATGATTTTCTCAAAATATTTTCAGCTTCTTTGTACTTGCCTAATTCTTTTAAAATCCCAGAAAGATTATTATAAGTAATCACACTTGAAGGATTAAAAGAAATATACTTTTTCAAGATATTTTCAGCTTCTTGTAATTTATTTAAATTCCTCAGAATTATTCCATAATTAGAAAATACTCTTTCTTCATTAATATTATTGTCAATACAATATTTATAATACTTGGTCGCTAGGGATATATTCCCTTGAGAATGGTACCTAATAGCCAGACGAACTATTTGATCGTTTGTAAGGTTTATTAAATTATTAATATTTTTTTGGTTATTTCTAGATCCAAAACCTTTCATAATTAATTCTTTCGGATCAAAAAATATAATAATATGATATTGGTATAAATGAAAAAATTTAATTTAATCATATTCATATGCAATATTTATAGAAGTAATCATATGTTAAAGCTTTATAAACTTTGCTAATTTGGTCTCCAAACAAAATTAATTAGTTTATTCACCAATTGTTAAATAGAAGTCCTTTTATTTAAAAAATGAAAATTAATATAATTAAATTTCCTAGTAAATTATCTTATATTTAAAAGACAAATATATTTTTAAAAATTTAAATGATTAATTCTATTGATACTAAATATTTACCTATTAAAGATTTAATTGTTTCTGGTTTAATAATTTTTATAATGTCTACTATAGTTGCCAACATTTATAATCCATTGTGGGGCTTCACTTATGCTTTTGGTAATGTTATAACTCTTGTATTCTTGAGCTGGCTTTATCAAGATTCATGGAATACCAATAAGTAATAAGTAATAATTAATAAATAAAAGATATTGCTTTATTAAAACTAATTCAACATTATTAGAAAAAATTCTTTAAAATTAAATAAACATAAGAAAATTGAGTAATTCAGATTTTGATAAAAATGGAATAGATAATACGGGAACACATTGGCTTCAATATGCTGCCTTTGCCTTTTCAGCTTTTGCTATTTTCACGACTTGGGCTTTCTTTTTTGATTATAAATTTCATAATTTCATATTAAATATTCTCAGAGTTATAAATTGCAGTGGCTTCAACTGTAACGGCGTTTACTAAGATTTATATGGCTAATCCAGACCAAAAGACGCTATTAATTGAGCAGACATCAAAAGATATCATAGAAATTTGTAAAAAATTCCAAGATGATTCAGGATCCACAAATTCAGAAGTTAAAACTCTTTTAAGAGAAATAGCTACCTTATGGAAAACGGAAGAAAAAAATAAATTCGGGTTCAGATAATAAATAAGTCATACCCATTAAAATCTTAAATAAATAATTCCACTATTTTTGTACTTTTAAATTTGTTCCATATTTAATTTTTACTATGTAAGAAGCTAAAAGAGATAGCACCAAAAAAAACAATAAACTTTCCAAGGTAGATTGCGGCATAACCATGAATTAGGAGGAGAAAAATAACTATATATATATAAAAACAAACTTTATAAAAAAATCAAACAGGCTTATTTTTCTTAGCTAAATATTTCTCTGATCTCCTTAATGCTCTTATAGCCCCTTTAAAATCTCCTTGATTATATTTTTCATCGCTTTTTTGTTCTAATAACTTAATAATCTTATTTATTTTTGATTCATCAATTCTCAATTTATGATCATTTATTAAGTCAAATTTAGATTTATATAACAAGGATAATTCTTCTTTAAATTTTTTTAAAATATCTTCATCACAAAATTTAGAATTTAATAAGCTTCTTACTTTCCTTTTATCTTCTATTGCGCCTTTAAAATTTCCTTCCCTAAATTTTATTTCACTAGACCTAGTCTGATTAATAATATTCTCAATACATAATTTATCTGAATTAGGCATTTTTAAGATTTTTAAATCAGATATTAATAAATTTACAAAATGAGTTTGTAAATATCTTTAATCATTAATATCATATTTTTTTAACCAATTACAAGTCCTTTCTTAAGGAGTAAATCATATACTTTTACACTTTTTGTTTTCCCTATTTTAGTAGAATCATGAATATCTAAAATTTCAGCAAGACACATTATCCAAGAAGTTCCTTTTCTTAAATTAAGTCCTTTACAAATATGTGTAGGTGCTGACTTGAAACAACCAAAATCTGTTGATATGTTCATATTCATAATCTGAGTTTCAAGTTCTAATTCTAAAAGTTCTATTTCTTGATTAGAAAGAGTCGTTCCAAAAGAATAAGATTCTATTAAAAGTTGATAATTCATGTAAAATAAAACTCTCATCAAAAAGTAAAAGTTTTTTAAAAAGATAGTTTATTAACAGACCCAACGAGTTATTTTTGTACCTTCATAAATATGTCCAGAAGCTTCAACTATTGGTTTTGTTTCGGGATTTATGAAAATATTATATAAAACATTTTCAGGACCTTGAAACATTACTGTTGCTCTAGTTGTATCATCTAAAGATTTTCCAATATAAAAAGTCTTAACACCCATCTCATTAAACATTAATTGTTGTTCAGGTGCCTTCATATGGGCTTCATATTCTTCAAAAGTATTGCTCAGTTTAAAATCTAGAACTGTTGTTTCAATAATCATAAAATTTATTTATTAACCTTCTACAATTTTAGATCTTATGTCAACAAAAAACATAACGAAGAAGCAGGTTTGAAAAAAATTTAATTAGTTAGGAAATAATTAATTATTAAAAAATAAGTTTTTATTCAAAATAACTATTAGTTATTTTTATATATGAGTTATAAATCTAATATTAAAAATCATTTTGCATTTTGGACTCAAAGATTTCGCAAAGAGAACAATGGACGAGTAGGCTCGGATTTATTCTTGCGGCGGCTGGTAGTGCTGTCGGCCTCGGTAATTTATGGGGATTCGCTTATAGAGCATCTCAAGGAGGAGGAGCAGCTTTTGTAGTTTTATACATTTTAATAGTATTAATTGTTTGTCTTCCAGTTTTTGTCGCTGAAATGGCTTTAGGAAGAAACTCTATGGCAAGTTCATTACTTGCTCCCATGAAGTTAGGAGGAAAGAATTGGTACCCACTAGGAATCCTTTTCTTCATAGCTCCTTTAGGTATAGCCTCTTATTACTCAGTAATAATGGGGTGGACGGCAGATACTTTATTTCACTCATTATTTTTTGGATTACCAAAAAATCTTGGCGAAGCAGAGAATTTCTTTGGTTCTATAAGTAGTGGAAGTAGTGTTTTATTAGGACATTTATTAAGTCTTTTACTTACAGGTTTTATAGTTTCATCGGGAATAAAAAAAGGTATAGAACAAGTTACTAGATACTTTATGCCTATACTTTTCATAATTCTTTTGGGTCTCGTAATTTGGGCTACCACATTATCTGGGGCGTGGGAAGGTTATAAGACATTCTTATTCAAGTTTGACTTTGCAGAATTAAGAAACCCTCAAACAATTAGAAATGCATTTACTCAAGCATTCTTTTCTTTAAGTTTAGGTATTGGAATAATGGTGACTTACGCTTCCTACTTAAATAAGAAAAGTAATTTACCTAAATTAAGTATTAGTGTTGCTACATTAGATAGCTTAGTAGGACTAATGGCAGGTTTAATTACTTTCCCAATAGTTTTAACCTTTGGCTTAAGTGAAGCAATCTCGGAATCTACTGTTGGAGCATTATTTATTTCTATTCCAACAGGATTAGGTTCCTATGGAGCCGCAGGGAGGGTAGTGGCAGTTGCCTTTTTTGCACTAGCTTATATTGCTGCTATTACTTCTTCAGTCTCTTTATTGGAAGTACCAGTATCCTCATTAATGGATAAATTTGGATTTCAAAGAGGTAAATCCGTTTGGATTATCACTCTATTTCTATTTTTAGCCGGAATTCCATCAGCATTAAATTTAAATATCCTTGGAACGGTTGACTCAATATTTGGTGGGGTATTACTTATATTTGGAGGATTCTTAGTATCATTTTTCATGGGATGGGTGGTTCCTGCAAAGTTCAATGAAGAACTTAATACGTCGAAAGTAGGTATAAAAACAACTAGATATTTGAAATTTATGATGAGATGGGTTTCACCTCCAATTATTGCTTTTGGATTAGTTATAAGTATTTTTGACTTACTCAAAGGTTGGGTATCATGATAAAAATAACGATAAACATCTGAAATTTTTAGATATTACTAAGTGAAAAATACCGCGGTTATAAGGGGGGTATGTAAAAGATTTAATTTATTAGATTGCAAAATTATTATATAAATAAAAAATTAATATAATATTCACAAATCGCTATTTGCAATAGTTCTAAGCTAAATCAAAAAATCTTAAATAAAATATATTTTTATTTTTACAAAAAAGATCTTATTCTAAAAATATTTTTTACCGCGGAAATTTTTTGACTAAGATTTAACACTTAATTATTTTTTTTATTTGAGTAATTTTCATAGAACAGTAAATTACTTTAAAGTCATATAGATGAAATTCAATATAAAATATAGTTATTGTTCATTTCAAGGCAACTAGAACCTAATCAAGAATAAAGGCCAAAATTAATGTCACGAAAATCTGAATTATTAAAAGGTGAAGAGACTAAAAACTTTTCTGAGTTTTCACAATTAGCAGATTTTTCTTTAATGAATTCTCTCAACGCTGATCCTGATTCGAAAAAAGATGGTAATGATCACAGGGCTAGGTCAGTTTATTCAGGTCATTATGTTCCCGTCACTCCAACACCAATTCCTGAACCAATATTTGTCTCGCATAGCAAAACATTATTTAAAGAATTGGGATTAAGTTCTGACCTTACAAAAGATAAAAATTTTTGTCGTTTTTTTTCAGGTGATATCAAAGTCGCAGAGTATCCAATGAGACCCTTTGGATGGGCGACGGGGTATGCATTGTCTATTTATGGCACTGAATATACACAACAATGTCCTTTTGGGACAGGTAACGGCTATGGAGATGGTCGAGCAATTTCTGTTTTCGAAGGTTTATTTAATGGGAAAAGAATGGAGATGCAACTTAAAGGTGGAGGCCCTACACCTTATTGTCGTGGCGCAGATGGCCGAGCTGTACTACGATCAAGCGTTCGTGAATTTCTTGCACAGGAGTTAATGCATGCATTAGGAATTCCTACTTCAAGATCTTTAACTCTTTATGTCTCTGGGACAGAAATAGTTAGAAGGCCTTGGTATACAGAAGGTTCTAGATATTTTGAACCTGATATTATGGTTGATAATCATGCCGCAATTACTACACGTGTTGCGCCTTCATTTTTGCGTGTAGGTCAGATCGAACTCTTTGCTCGCAGAGTTCGAAGCAATTCACATGATGACGCTTTCAATGAGCTTAAAATTATTGTGCAACATCTCATAGATAGGAACTATAGAGATGACATTGATCCCAGTCATTCATTTAATGAGAAGGTAATTAAGTTGGCTAATTTATATCGAGAAAGACTAATATCACTTGTATCTAACTGGATGCGGGTCGGTTACTGCCAAGGAAATTTCAATAGCGATAATTGTGCTGCTGGAGGTTTTACCCTTGACTACGGTCCTTTTGGTTTTTGTGAATTATTTGATCCAAGATTTCAGCCTTGGACTGGAGGTGGAGAGCATTTTTCATTTTTCAATCAGCCTTTTGCTGCTGAAATCAATTTTAAGATGTTTTGTTCATCTCTTCTACCATTACTTCTAGAAAATGAAGAAGATATAAAAAAATTAGAGAAAATTAAAAATGATTTTTCTAAATTTATGAGCAAAGAAATGAAATTAATGTGGGCAAAAAAGCTTGGTCTTGAAAAATACGACGAAACTCTTACCAACGAGCTTTTCAATCTTATGGTTAAGTCTAAGGCTGACTTCAGTATTTTCTTTAGAAAGCTTTCTCATATTCCTGACAATATATCTTTTTTAAAAGAAAGCTTTTATTTACCTTCAACAGAAGAACTTGATAAAAAATGGTTTATTTGGTTAAAGAAATGGCAACATTGCATTAAGAAACAAGGTGATTTTAAAGAAATCTCTAAATCAATGAAACAAGTAAATCCTAAGTTCACTTGGCGTGAATGGATGATAGTTCCTGCTTATGAAGAAGCTGAAGAGGGTAATTACAGCAAAATTAAAGAATTACAAACTATCTTCAAAAATCCTTATGAAGAACAGTCTTTGGACACAGAACAAAAATATAATCGACTAAGGCCAAGAGAATTCTTTAACAAAGGAGGAATATCACACTACAGCTGTTCTTCTTAAAAGCATAATTTATTTTTTATATAGTTTTTCTAACTGCTTAATTTCTTCCCTTAATTCTCTACCTCTATCATTCAATTTGTTATTTTTTTTAATTAATGGAATTATCCACCAGGCTTGTAGACCAAAAAAGACCAAAATTAAAAGAATTAAATCAGGAGTTCCAGGCATTAAAATCGATTGAATTTTATTTTTTTATTTGATAATAGCAATTACTTTAAAACTTTTAATTATTAAAAAACTTGATCATTCTATGCCGCTTCTAAGTCAATACGAAGTTCCCTTCCTTTATAAATTATTGCTTCTTTGAAATTAATTAGTTTTCTTATTCGTTCTTGCCTTACCTCATCAGATATGTAAACATCCTCAATAACCTCTTGTATTGCTAAGGTGACTTTTTGAAGTTGAAACTCTAAGTCTTCTCTATAGTTCATTAATTAATATGATAATTTTACTAATTAAAATAGAAAATTTTAATTAGTAAATAAGTACTTAACCCAATAAAACTGTTGACACCAAGCAAAACAAAATATATAACTAATAGTATAAATGTACCATCTAATTAATGACACTTAAAGCGGCTAATGTTTGGTCTAATTTTTCTTATGGAAGTAGTATTGATACACCCAACGGTTGCCTTCTCAATGCAGAGGGGAGCAGATTAATATTCTTCGAAAGATGCAAAAAATCACCAAAGAACAATATAAAAATCTTTACGCATACGTTTTACACAAATCACCTAGGAGAGCCAGCAGGGTTTAAATCTACTAGCAAAATCGGAATAGAAGAGGCCTGGAAAGAATGGAATGACCTACAAGAACATGGCTGGACAGAGGTAACTCACAATTATGGTTAGCTAGGATAAATCTAAAAAATTATTAACTAATTTTATTAGAAAATTAATTACCTTATTTCACCAGTAACGCTCAATAAAAAAACTTTTTCGAAAAAATATAAATACTTCGACGAAAACCTCTCAAAAGATATCTAAATAATTTACAAGTATCAAACCAAAAAATTACAATAAAACGTTGTTTAATACCATAATGTATCGGTTCTGCTACATAATTGAATAAAGACACTCAGTTTGACCCTTTTGCTTTACAAAGGTTAATACTTGTGTTACATTTATTAACAATTATATAAACATCAATGGCTAATTCACAAGTAACAACAGAATCAGGCGGAAGACAAAATATGTTCCCATCAGAAACTCGTCCATATATAGATGAGTCAGTTTCGTATGACGGATACCCTCAAAATGCTGAGAAAGTTAACGGTCGTTGGGCGATGATAGGTTTTGTTGCTTTGCTAGGTGCATACATAACAACAGGTCAAGTTATTCCTGGAATTTTCTAAAAATGGAACCAATTTCTCCTGAACTTTATAAAAAGCTTGTTAAATCATACGTGGCTACTAGGTGAGTCTCTTTTTAGTAATCTCTTTCACGGTAACAATTCTCTTTATACCATTCAGCAATTACAAAACTTTAAAAACTAATTAAATTTTCAAACAAAAAAATGACAAATTCAAACACAAAAACCAAAACAATCGAGAAGGAAAAAGTTGTTGCAGAAACTCTAAACGGAAGATTTGCAATGATCGGACTTATCGCTGCTGTTGGAGCATATCTAACAACAGGTCAAATCATTCCTGGTTTCGTATAAATACAAACTTCAAATAACTAAAACAGAAAAATGGAAAACTCAAAAACTAGCTACTGGCAAAATGCAGAAAGAACTAATGGAAGAATGGCAATGATGGGCCTTTTTGCATTAGTAGTTAATTACGGCCTTTTTGGCTGGATCATACCTGGGATTTTTTAAAATGAATTTAGATATTTTCTTAATCTCATTCTTTACATATCTCTTAGTACCAGTACTGATGATTGCTAAAGGTAAAAAGGTAACTAATTAATAGGATGATGAATTTAGGATTACTCTATCTCAAAGTTAATACTACTGGAGTGATAACTTTAGCTGAATTGGATTGGATTACAGACCACCAATCAGATTTCTCAAGATTAGATATGGCACTAGTTTTAAGAATTGGTCGTCTTATGGATGAGGGGACAGTAGAGATTGATTGTAGATTGCCAGCATAAATATTTAAAAATTTAATTGTTATGATAGTTCGGTTTTAGTAATGTAAGCAAACTTTTAAATTTTGTAGTCTCCAAAGATAAAAATA